>QHXC01000497.1 GCA_003222815.1 Acidobacteriota bacterium
TGTGATAAGGCGTTATTCCCCTCCTTGCACCACCGCAGCACCACCGCAAGGAGGGGAATTCGGACTCACGTTTCGCTTCCACGACATACCCCGCGGACGAAGCTTGAAGTTGAAGGCATCGATGCTATTGCTATTGACCAAGAGTTCCCCAAAATGTCCAAACTCCAGACGTGGGCTTTAGCCCGCGTTCGAGATCAGGAATCGCGTGTCGCTGTTGAAGCAAAAGAGGAGTCTCTTGCTTTGATTTGCGTTGATTCTGGTTGACGATCCCCTGACACCCTCTTACAGTGTCGTGACTATTTGGGTTACGGAGGACCCTTTAATGACACGACACTTGGTAATGACCCTTTCGATAATATTGGTTTTCGCCGCTGCGGGCTTCGGACAAGGCTTTGAGGCTTCTGGCGGATATTCGTATTCGCATATTGGAAATACTGCTACGTCCCTGCTCACGGGTACGGAGGGTGCACACGGCTTCACTGGATCGCTAACCGGCAACATCAATCAGTGGCTCGGGTTTACGGGTGAGCTGGACTATCACCGCCGGTCCGAGACAGCGACGGATTCTGGCTCGGGCTTGGTTGTGGACGCTAATGGGAAGAGAACGTCCTTCCGATTCGGTCCGCGGTTCACTAGCCGGATGAACGACACCGTGAGCACATTCGCTCATGTGTTGGTGGGCGGTACACGACAATCCTACACTGAGAACGATGGGACCGGACTGAATACTTCCCTTTCTGTCACAGGATTTTCGACTGTAGCCGGCGGCGGCCTTGACCTTCGCGTCGCGCCCCGCATTGCCGTTCGTCCGATCCAGATCGACTGGGAGCATCTTGGCTCAGTGCGGGTAGAAGGTATGGACACAGGCAGCACCAACGGGTTGCGGTACTCCGCCGGTATCGTTATTCGATTTTAGTGTGACGACCGCCTGGAATTTCGCTTTGTTTGGAAGCGAAGTACTGTAGCGGCCGTCTATGACCGCCGGCAATGTCTCACCTCAGGATCATGTGCGGTGATAGACCGCCCCTGGAATTTGGACATTTTTCAAGGTGCGCTCAAAAACTCCCCTCCTAGAGATTAGGAGGGGTGCCGTTCGCGCGTTTTTTAGCGGCGATCCATCGCGCATAACGCTTTACGCGTTCCTGGTCATACTCCCGAAGAATCGTGAGCTTTTCAGCTTCGAGCGAACCCTCGGCATGAATGGCGAGCACGGCCTGGTAACCACCGAATTCACTGGTTGTCAGGTCGGAGATCAGGTTGATCGTCCGTAGCCGTTCCTCGCCGGAGACACCCGCCCGGCCTCCGAGGTAATGATCGATATACTTACCCGTCTCCGGATTCTTCAGATCCTCCTCACCAGGCCCGGTGACCAATAATCCGCCAGTAAGATCCTGCAAGTGCATCAGCGCGTGATGGTAGTTGGAAGCAAAGTGGAGCTTGGCGATATTGACGACCTCCGTGTTCGAAATGGCTATGCCATCTTCGATGGTGCAGTCGATCGCCGCCATCTTCGTCAGCATCCGCACAGTCTGAGCGTAGCTGATCAACCACGTGAGCTTTTCCCGAACATGGCTGGCCTTGTCGATGCCGTTTTGCTCCGCAATCAACAAGGCGCTGCCGGCCAACAGATCGAGCAGCGGCAGCTTGTACGAAATTGCAGTGAAGCGATGAAACTCGACGAACGTCTTGGCCAACGGACCCGCAAACTGCCATTCCCCATTCATGAAGACTCGTTCGTTTGGGACAAACACGTCTTCGAAGATCGTCAGAGTCTCCATCATCTTGTGGCGGGAACTGATGGGGTGCGTGAAACTGCTCTCGTGGCCACTGCCGTAAGGGCTTGCGATCATTTTGAGGCCGGGTGTGTTTAATGGAATGGAAAAGGCCACAGCATAATCTTTGTCGGCTTGCGTCAAGTTTCGCGTGGGAATAACGAATAGCTCATTGGCATTGGGCGCGACTGACGTGTGAACTTTGGCGCCGCGTACAACGATGCCGCCGGGCCTCCGATCAATGACTCGGACGTAATAATCCGGGTGCGCCTGCTCCGCCGGGCCGCGGCTGCGGTCGCCCTTCGCATCGGTTTGCGCAACGGCCATCGCCAAATCGTTGTTCCGGCAATGTTCGAACATCGCGCGGACGCAGGGAAGGTACTTTGTCCCCAACTGGGCATCCATTTGCTTTGCGATCAGATGCAGCGCGAAGAGACAGTCGGTGCCGATTTCCTTGACCAAGACGACCACCGTGCGTCCGAGACGGGTCGAGGCCTCGATCAATTCGCTGCGCTGGAGAAGATCTTCAGCATTCGCCGGGATTTTGAAGTACCTGCTGTATTCCTGACCCGTTTCGCGATCTGCATACACTGCGAGATCACGATGGGCAGGATCGTGGGCAATTTCATAATCAATCGCAGCATGATTCACGGCCACGCAGATGGCCGGGTGGATCGTGACGTCTCCCACACGCTGCCCTTGAAAATACACCAGACGCCCATCCCGCAAGCTCGCCTTATACTGCTCTACCGTTCGCAGCCCCATCAACCCTTCCTTTTGTGAGCGTCGGGCCCACCGTCCGGCTCGATCTGCAACGACATCAGGCGAGAGGTCAACCGAGGACGAGGACAAATTCAGCACACGATCTCAATGAGCACCGGCTTCTCCGCCCACAGCGCCTTTTGCAGCGCCGGCTTGAACTCCTCCGCCCGCATCACACGCAAACCCAACGCGCCGAACGATTCGGCGTAGCGGACAAAGTCAGGGTTGACTAAATCCACCGCTACGCGCCGCCCGCCGTAGTGCGCATCCTGCAAGGCGGCGATGCCCGTCAGGCAGCGGTCGTTGATCACGATGCCGACAACGTTGATGCCGTGCTGCACCGCCGTCGCCAATTCCTGCCCCGTCATCAGGAAGCAGCCGTCGCCGCTGACCGAGACCACCTGCCGGTCGGGAAATGCCACCTTTGCGCCCAGCGCCGCCGGGAAAGCGTGCCCCATGGCAATGAACGACGCCGAGTGCATGAAGGTGCGCGGCTGGTAGACGGGGAACTGTCCGACGAGTGCGTAGCCGCTGCGCACGATGTCGGCAGCAACGATAGCGTCGCGGTTCAATACTTCGCGCAACTCCCACCAATTGACCGGCGGGTCGCTCGCTGGTCCCACATCAACGCGTGGCTGGGGGCGAGCAGAGTCGGGCATCCAACTGAAGCGCGCGCCGCGTTGCACGCCCTCCGCCTCCAAACCTTCGCGCAGTTGCCTCAGCGCCACCTTTGCGTCGGCGACGATGCCCACCTCGAGCGGATAGTTCGCGCCGATTTCGTCGCGGTCAATATCAATCTGCACGAGAGGTTTCGGCACCGGGAGCGTGTAGTTCACCGTCGCCAACTGGCTGAAGCGGAAGCCCACCGCCAGCGCCGCGTCCGCCATGCTTGCCAGCGGCGATACGCTCTTCTCCATGTTCTGCAAGTCCGCCGTGACCCACGTAAAGGTTACGCCCCCGCAGAGCGGATGGTCAGCGGGAATCACTCCCTTTCCCATGGGGCTCATCAGCACGGGCGCTTGCAGCAGTTCCGCGATCTCCACCAGTTCCGCCCAAGCCTCCCCTGCGATGACGCCGCCGCCGGCAAGGATGAGGGGGCGCCGCGCCTCGGCCAGCAATTTTGCTGCGCGCTGAAACTCGGAGTTCTGTGTTCGGAGTCCAGAGTTGGATTCAGAGCTGTTCACTTCGAACTTTGAACTTCGAACCTCGACCTCTTGCTGGAGGACGTTCAGCGGCACCTCCACATGCCCGGCCCCCCGCCGCCCGTTGGTCAGCATACGAAATGCCTGCGCAATGACTTGCGGAATCTGCTCCGTGGTGTCGGCGCGCGCATTCCATTTGGTAATCGGCTTGGTCAGCGCCAGTTGGTCCACGGAATGGAACAAGCCGCGCCGTCTTTTGGCGGCTTCGGAGTGGACCTGACTGGAGATGAGGAGAACGGGAATCGAGTCGCCGTGCGCGACCCCCAGCCCCGTCGCGGCGTTGCTCACGCCGGGACCCGTCGTCACGCAGCACACGCCCACCTTTCCCGTCGCCCGGGCGTAGCCGTCCGCCATCAGCGCCGCCGACTCCTCGTGCCGCACGAGAATATGCTTGATCTTCGGGTGCCGATAGAGCGCGTCGTAAATCGCTATCGTGTGTGCTCCCGGCATCCCAAAGATAACCTCAACGCCGTACTGAACGAGACACTCCACGATAAGTTGACCGCCGGTCATTCTGCGCAACCACCTCCATCCACATTCATCACTGCCCGCGATTTGGTTTTATCGGCGTATCGGCGCAACAAGTGGGTATCGCCGGTTTTTCTAGAACACGAATCGGATGGCCACCTCTCCCTGCTGCCGCGGCTGCGCGGTCTGGATTCGGCCGAATGAATCCGATCGCGCGTTCGTTTGATAGAAGGTGCTCGGACCTCCAAGATTGTCGCGCCCCAAGACATTGAAGACCTGCCCGATCAATTCGATTTTTCGGGCTTCGCCAAGAGCAAACGCCTTGCTGATCCGGAGATCGAGCCGGGAGCGGACCTCCAAGATTGTCGCGCCCCAATACATTGAAGACCTGCCCGATGAATTCGAGCTTTCGGGCTTCGCCAAGAGCAAACGCCTTGCTGATCCGAAGATCGAGCCGGGAGAACAAACTGCTGTCGATCTGGCTTTCTGAGATCGGGGCCAAGCGGAGCGTTGCCCGATATGCGTTGACAGCGACCAGCATGGCGGCAGTATTGCGATTGCCCATGTTCTTCGTCGTTCCCGGCACATAGTCGGTGTTAGCGCCGTCGCCATTGAGGTCGACACCCGCCTTGGCGCTGAAGGGGTACGACGTCCGGAGATTCCAGATCGCGCCAACAATGATCCGCGCGGGCAGTTGCCCGCCGCCGCTGAATACGAGCTCATGCCGGCGATCGGCGTTCGAAGGACCGACATCGAGGCCCCGATTGTAGTAGTCCGTGATCACGCCTCCAATGCCGACGCCTACCAGGTCGGGACTTCCAAAGCTGCCAACCTGCTTCGAAAGCGTGTAGGAGACCTGGTACTGGTAATTGTGTGAGAGGCGTTTCTCGAGACGGAGCAGCAGTCCCTTGTAGTTGTAAAAGCCGATGGGTTGGTATTGGATGATTTGCCCCCACTCGGGCAGCGGGCGCACCAACGTGACCGGATTCCTGGTGTTGACCTGAACTTGAGTGGGATAGTCGGTGGCCTTCTGATAGACGCCATCCACGTGGACCGTCGTATCGGACATCAGTTGCTGCGAGAATCCCACGCTCGCGGTGCGCACGGGCGCATTCACGAGATTATTGGCGATGATATTGATATTCGGCGCCGCGGTCGACACGAAAGTCGCCGGATCGCGGCCCTGGTAGGGATCCGGATAAGACACGTTGCCCGTGATGTTGATCGTGTTCTGCTTCAGGGAGCTCACCTCGGTACGCGGCGCAATATTTGTGACGTTCGTGTAGATGAGACCGTACCCAACTCGCACCACCGATTTCCCGTTGTTTGCGATGTTCCACGCCAGACCCAATCCCAAATGCCGGTCTGCAGGTCGTAGCGCAGGCCAAGGTTCAGCGTCAGGCCGGCGGCCGGCTTCCACTCGTCCGTCACGTAAGCGGCGTAACTGTGATTCCGCATCTGCCGTTGGAGGTTCGGAAACGATGCCTGGAATTGCGTGGCGCCCGTCAGACTCGCGAAGCTGAAGTTCGGATCGGAGGGATTGAAGTACTGATCCTGACCGAAGGTCCAGGTCCCGAAGATGTTCCCGGGGGCCCATTCGTGAGTCGGGAAGTACTGGATGCTGCCGCCAAATTTCCAGCTGTGCTTCCCGGTGGTGATCGATAAGGCCTCTTGCGCTTCTGTAAACGTGGTCCGGGTGCCCGCCCCCGCGACGCAGGGCGGCAAGCACTGGTACGCTCCCCACGTGAGGCTCGGAAACCGGTACACCGCGCTGCCGATGATCGTCCCGCCGCCCATGGAGGCCGGAATCGTCGTCACCTGCTGGTACTGCTTGGGCGCATAGTCCTTGTTGAGGTAGTTGCGGTCCGACGCAGCCCCCCGCATGAAGTAGAACTCGTTCAGCACTCGGTTGGAGAGGGCCCACGTGTGGCCGATGGCGTGCATGTCGCGCGGAATCAGGTCATCGTCGTTGCTGAAGGCCGCCATGCTGTTGGCGCCGCATCCGCTGCAATAGAACAAGGTGTGCTGATTGACGTAGCGGTAGAACAGGTTTTGCTTGTTGCTGATCTCATAATCGGCGCGAATGAAGGCGATATTGGTATAGGACCCGCCTTCAAACGTGCCCTCGAGCGCCTTGTACAGATCCGGCCTGCCGGTGTTGACCGTAAAGAAACTATGCTCGCGAGTACGCTCGAAAGTGCCGAAGTAGTGCAGGCGGTTCTTTACGATCGGCCCGCCGAGCGCAGCGCCGAACTCGTGCCGGAGGTAATCCGGCTTCGACGCGTGCTGCAGTTCCTGGAACTTGTCGAGCCTGTTCATCGATTTGTTGCGGAAGAACTCGAAGAGCTCACCATGGATATCGTTCGTTCCGCTCTTGGTGGCGATGGACACGACGCCGCCCGCGCGCTGCCCGAACTGTGCCGGGATCTGAGTCGTGTGTACTGCAAATTCCTGAATCGCCGCCTGCGGAATGTCGTGGCGTTGCTCGCCGCTGATCGCCGTAGCGTTCGAGAGTCCATCTACCAGATAGCTCGTCGAGCTGGTCGAAATTCCCGCGCCGACGTTGACGGCGCTTCGCTTGGCGCGCGTCGACTCCTGTCCCTGGCAACAACAGAGTGAGCGTGAGAGTCCCGCGATCCTGGAACGGCAGCGTTTCAATCTGCTGTTGCGTGACAACTCCCGCGACTTCGGTCCTCGTCGTCTCCACAACCGGCGACTCGCCGGTGACCGTGATGGATTCTTGAATGCCCTGAACACTCATCGTGAGGTCTTTCGTATATTCGAGGCCGATGGTGAGCGTGATGTCCTTGACTTGCTGGGTTGCAAACCCGGGCAACTCGGCCGTCACGTTGTAGCGTCCAGGTGGAATGCCGCCGAGACGGTACCGCCCGTTCTCTTCCGTCACGATCGTTCGGACAACGCCACTTTCGGCAT
>QHXC01000498.1 GCA_003222815.1 Acidobacteriota bacterium
GCTGATTCTCCGATATAAGATGCGTCTACTCCATGCCCTTAACGACCGGTTCACGGCTTGGCGCCTATGGGATCATCTCGCCCGATGCAGCCCGACACCAACATTAAATTCAGATTAAGTGAAAGTTAAAAGAAGTTAACGAATTTAGTCATTCCGCGTTAGCTGATTCATATGTATACAATGGGGACCGCTGTCACGATTTCTACACAGTGACAGACGAATAGAGTAGAACCGAGGGAGAATACGAAGTGAAAAAACTCATGACTCTGGTCTTCACGACCGTTATCGCTTTGGCCCTGTCGATGCCGGCCTGGTCGCAATCTAGTACAGGTGCGGGCAAGCAAGCCCAGACCGCAGACAAGAACTCGAAAGACGCCAAGAAAGCAGAGGCGAAAGCCAAGAAGGATGCAGCGCAGGCCAAGAAGAAGGCTGATAAAGACGCCAAGAAGAACGCGAAAAAAAAGACGTAAGGTTTCCTTAAATTGCGAGTGGTCTAGTTGGGAGAAAATCCCGAAACAAGCGGCGGCTACGAGCGTACTAGAACGTTTTGGCAACTTTGTTCCTAAACTAGACCACTACGGATAACGCAACGGCTCTGCGGATTGAGCCTGGTCGGGATATCCAGGGCGGAACCTTGGGCGGACCCTTGGGTTAGTTGCCTGTCTGTCCTCTCAACTTCGCAGCCATTTCCTTGTAAATCCGCGTCCCAAATCTTTAGCCGGAAACGGCGCGAACAGGCCGGCAGTCATTGCCCGTTCGCGTCATTCGCGCCATTCGCGGCAAAAAAAATCCTGGCAAAGATCCAAGGAACCCGCCATTAGTAGTACAGACGAAATGAACTACGGCTTGGGCGTTTGTTCGCCGTCCGCCTTTTCGACCTCGGTCAACATCTGTTGGACCTCGGCCGCGTCCGACGCATCCGGGCTGAACTTCAGATAGATTCGCATGTTCTCTGCCGCGTCCTTGTAATCCTGTTTCTGCGCCTGTATCAAACCGAGGAGATGGTTGATCCTCGGAGTCTTGTGCTGCGCATCAAGCTTGGCCGCCTGGCGGGCGTGAGTTTCGGCGACATCGATCTTGTGAAGGTTGTAGTTGGCGACAGCACTGTAGAAATAGATTTCCGGAGAGAGATAGGGATTGAGCTTCAGCAGCTGGGATGTATAGAGCGCGACATCTTCCCATTTTTGCTGGACCACCGCCATCATAGCGAGTTGACCGTAGGGGCTAATGAATTTCGAGTCGATCTTGATGGCCTCTCCGTGAGCACGATTGGCGTCATCAAGCCTCTTCAACTGCTGGTACACCCGCCCAAGCTCGTACCAGGCGACCGCGTACTTGGGATAGGCCTCGACCGCCCTGGTGAACTCCCGCTCGGCGTCCGGCCACTTCTGCTTCTTCGTCAGCTCGAGACCCTTTTCGTATGCCTTACGGGCATCCTTGGGCGCCAGCGCTGTGGTGATGCTGAACGTAAAGCCCTCCACGTTCGCGAGCCGGCGAAGGTGGATGATCCCGATATCCGGATTGTCCAGAGCTTCCCGGAAGGCTAGCATGATCGAATCGGATTGGAAGCCGGCAAGATTGCCACGGATCTCGCATCCCGTGAGGTCGCGCAGATTGACGCCATTTTGCCGGCCGGCGCCCGGGAAGGCGCCGCCCAGTGGATCGTTCCCAATGCTCGCGTCGGCGAACACGGCGGCATTCGGCCCGCCGAGTGTAATACTGAAATTACCCTTTGAATCCGTGTAGCCCTCCGGTCGAACGACGCCGTTGCAAACGCGTTCGATAACGACGTTGGCGGGCGGCACTGCGCCGTCGGAGAGTCTCACACTTCCAGTCAGGTAGATCTGTCGCGGAATCTCGTTGGGAAATGGGTTTTGTTGAGTCCGGTCCTGGGTCGGGGGCTGCCCGACAGGCGGCTGCTGGCGCCCGCCGGACGGCTGTTGCCCACCCGGCGGCGCTTGCGTTTGACCTGGTGCCGGCGTCTGACCGCCACCAGGTTCCTGAGCAAAACAAACCGATGGCATTGAAAACGCAATGGCCGCGAGTGCCATCGCTGACGCGCGAAACGGAATCAGCTTCGTCATGCAGCTACCCTCTCATTTGAGCCAGTCCGAAGGAGGACCGACTCTTGCCGCGTATTATGACACGTGTGAGCGGAAACGTGGCCAGTTTACGAACTCTCTGTAACGGCGGTCGATGACCGCCGTATTTTCTTGATTTCAGGAAAAGCGGGCGCTCACAGAGCGCCCCTATAGTTACGTCTCGTGAGTGCGTGTCCTTCTCCCACCGGGCTTTGCACAAAGAGTCGGGCACGGCCACGCAGCTAGATCTGAAATCTGCAATCGCCAATCGTCAGGTACGCAACAAAGATATGCAATATCCTCAGCAATTGCTTTGGCTGATTGCACATAGCTGTTAGACATTGGCGATCGGCGAATGCGAATCGGCGATGTTCAGAAAGCAGCAAGTGACTTTTTGTGCAAAGCCCTCCCACCGGGAGAGGGGGAGAGGGACACTCCCGATGTCCGTTGTCGAGTTTAGGACTGACCGCGCACGTACTTGTTGAACCAGTCGATCGTGCGTTGCCAGGCGAGTTTGGCGGCCGCTTCGTTGTAACGTTCGGGCGTCGCATCGTTGTTGAAGCCGTGAACCGCACCGGGGTAGACATATCCCTCGTGTGGCACTTTGTTCGCCTTCAGCGCCTCATCGTAGGCCGGCCACGCTTCGGCTAGACGGGTATCCAGGGCCCCGTGGTGAACCAGGACAGCCGCCTTGATCTTGGGAACATCCGCGGCGGCGGGCGCCCCACCGTAGAACGGAACCGCTGCGGCGAGATCGGGCATCCGGACAGCTAGAGTGTTGGCAATCCCTCCGCCAAAGCAGAAACCGGTGACGCCAATCTTACCTGTGCAATCCGGACGAGACTTGAGCCAGTTCGCGGCGGCCACGAAGTCCTCCGTCATCTTATTGCGATCCACCTTGCCGAAGAGCTGCCCGCCCGCCTCGTCATCACCGGGATAGCCGCCAACGGAAGTCAATCCGTCAGGCGCGAGCGCCATGAAGTTCGCGACCCCCAGGCGGCGCGCGATGTCTTTTATATGAGGATTCAGGCCGCGGTTCTCGTGCACCACCAGTATGCCGGGTAACTTTCCGGTGGCGCTCGCCGGCCGAACCAGATATCCCTTGATCGTTCCATTGCCTTGAGGCGAAGGAACACTCACAGTCTCTGTTTTCAGCCGCTTGTCGCTTTCAGGCACTTGCTGCCCCAATGCGTAGTTGGGCTTCAGCATCTCCCACAGTGCTGTCGCTGTGATGCCGCCTACTGCAAACTGCTTCGCGCGTTCCAGGAATTCACGGCGATCGATCTCACCGTGAATATGAAGGTTATAGAGCTCGATGAGCTCAGGCGGGAATTTGGACTGTTTTTTCTCTTCCATCGGAGTGGCTCCTTTGGTTGTCGTTTCTCAGTTTTGTAAAGTTTTGGCGACGTACGTTGCGCC
>QHXC01000499.1 GCA_003222815.1 Acidobacteriota bacterium
ATAGCGGTTATGGAATAGGAATCCTGACCGACGTGCCGCCGCAATCCGTGAAGAAGTAGGGGAACATTTGCGGCGCGGTATTTAGCGAAAAGCCGATCATAGAGATCAAGATCTGCCGAATACCGGTACCGCTCGTCGTAACCGCCGATGTCAAGAATGGCTTCTGTGCGAACGACGATTGACGAATGCACCATTGGACAGCACCACAGCAATGACTCTTTTATCGCGTCGTGACGAACCGGCCTCACGATGAGTGCCTCTCTGTGGGCAGGATCGTCTCTAAAAAACCACGCGAAGGTCCCAATGCAGCCGAGACTGTCATCGGTCTTTGCGGCATCCATTTGGGTCTTGAATCGATCAGGTCCGGAATAATCGTCCGCGTCCATTCGCGCGATCCATTTGGTCGTGACTTCAGGCAAACCACGATTCAAAGCCGCCGTCTGCCCGACGTTCTTTGCAAGCGTCATCAATCGGATACGGCTGTCCCGATATGAGCGTATCGTATCAACGGTGTCGTCGGTCGATGCGTCGTTTATGATTAGAAACTCAAAATCGCCATAAGTCTGCGCAAGAATGCTTTCAATGGCGGTCCGGAGATAGGGACCGCCATTTCGAACAGCCATGAGAACAGTGATCAAAGCGTCGCTCATCTTTGACTCAGCGGCTTGGCCTGATCTGAGAGAAACCGCCGGAGCCCCTGCTCGCATCCGGGCATTTCAAAGCCAAGCAATGCACGAGCCCGCTCCGTGCCTAGCGAGATATCTTTGGCTCGCGGAGCAGCGAATTTGGCTTCAGCCAGCGAGCCGCGCCGGACGTTGCTCATCGAGACGCCCATCAAGCGACCCATCGCCAGGCCAAATTCATATTTTGAAACTCTATCCTTTCCGGCTAGATGAAGAAGACCGCGATATCCAGAGTTGACAGTCGCCTCCAGGCAACGGGCCAGATCGGCTGCATATATCGGAGTGGTAAAAAAATCATCGAACAAATTTATGGGTTCACCATCTCGAAGTGCCTGGTGAAGCCATTCCGCCGCGGTCTTCTTACGGCCCGACGACCAACCATAAAAATTCGTCCGAAGAATCAAGTGTGTTGAAGCTTTCACAGTGGCCCGTTCGCCCTCGAATTTAGTTCGCGCGTAAACATTCAATGGCTTTGGTTCGTCGGTCTCTTGCCAGAAGGAAGAGGCTCCCGAAAAGACGGCATCGGTAGAAATGTAAACAAACTTACACTGTGGTGGCGTGTTTTCAACCAATGTGCTAGTGATTTCGACGTTCGACTGTAAAGCCTGATCGGGGTTGTTCTCACACCCGTCAACATCGATCATTCCCGCGGAGTGGATGAGGACATCTGGCGAAGATCTTAAGATGATATCCCTGAGAAAAGCAGATTCCGAAAGATCGCCTTGGAAAAATTGAATGCATCGTTCACCCCACCAGGGATTTCGATCGACGCCTGTCACATTATGAGCACCCGCGAAACGTGACACAATGTGCCCGCCCAACAAGCCGGACGCCCCCGTGACGAGTATGTTCATCCGAGTACCGGTGAGACTATTTTGGCGACCAGCAGCGTCTCTTAATGTGGCTAGAGATGCTTTCTACGAAGTATCTGAACAAAGCTTTCCGCGATAGGAAATCCAGCTTGGCCTCCACGACACGTTGCAAGAGCACGCACGTATTCTTCCGACCGGCTGTGCGGATATGCTCGCATCTCCTTACGGTACGGTCCAAAAAGTGCCTTCATTTTGGCAGCGAATTGCGTTTCAGATACCTCTACAAAAACGTTTGGCCGGAATATTTCGGGTTTTGCGAAATTCCACTCGGTTGATGAAGGAATTTCGAACGAAAGGACTTCTGCGACAAAGGACCTGCCATTCGGGCGGATCGCAGTTTCAACCGCCTCAACTGTACGCCGGTGATCAATATTCACGTCGCCGAAGTGGTGCGTGTAAATAATGGAAGGCTTCAATTCTTGAATCACTTCTTCAACGGCGTGAGTGATATCAAGAAGCGAAAGCGTATCGAACTGGCAGCATGGAAATTTCTTCAGGATGACGCGTTCGACGCCAAGAACGCTAGCGGCTTGTTCCGCAGAATCCCAAAGTTCGTGGAGTGCCCGATCTTTCTCCGCTTGTGCAACGCCACGGCGCGACATGATTCCTTCGCCGAGAATCAGGTGCCATACTCGGTCTCCGGTTGCAGTATGTTTCGCAACTGTGGCGCCACATCCGAGCACTTCGTCGTCTGGATGGGCAGCAACGACGAGAATAGAATCGCTCATGCGGACACCGTCATCGTGCTTTTCGCAGTGACCTGGCCGTCTTCCAAATGCGCATTATAGAATTCGAGACGGTAGCCCTTGCAGGCAAGAAACGCCCTTGGATACCCCTCAGCATCCAGCATGCGGATAAAATCGTACAGCCTGCGCGGAGTGAGTCCCGAAGGAATACAGGATTCTTCCGGCTTTCTGCGCTTCCAGACGACGACCTCACCTTCTTGGGGTTTTGGGACCGGATTAGCTCGAATAGTTTCGTCTATCATTTCAAAAGTAAGTTGAGAGATTTTCTCGAAAATCTCCTCGGCAGAGCCCCAGGTCAGATCGAGCGGACGCTTCAAATAGACCGGACCCGCATCTAGTTCTTCGACAACCTGGAAAGCGGAAAGTTGTGTTTGGTAAATGCCGCGGACAATCAAATTCTGAACCGGACTCCCACCCCTCCCGAACGGGACATCTCCTGGATGAAACATGACACAAGTAAAGGCCTCGTGTATAACCCGAGGAATAATCCAGGACCAGTGCGGGAAAAATATGTAAACTGGGGCAAGGTTTTCCAGCCGTTCCTTAGTCAGTTCTGCTTGAGTTTGAATCAGAAACTTATCGTATCCTTGCGGTGGATTCCAGTTCTCAAATCGCGCTTTGTGCCAAGGGCGGTGGGTTGCAACGACTATATTTTTACTTGCCATGACCGATTTAGCCGCCCACAATCAGCCGCGGCTCAGTCGGAGAGGGCTTGTCGGGAATATTGGGATCGGCCTCGACCTCAGAGACAAGTTGGTCAATCTCGCGATCAGTTAACCACCAGGTATTCGTATCGCTGCTGTAGCGAAACCCATCGGGACAGGGTGTTCCGTTGGGCTTTTCTTGTCGCTCTTTCCAATAGGAGTATATGGGTTGAATGACAAACCGATCTTCCAGTTCCAGCGTCATCCGTGAATCATCTTCGGATATTAAAGTTTCGTGAAGTTTTTCTCCCGGGCGAATGCCGATGATTTCGTGCTCACAATCGGGTCCGATAATACGAGCCAAGTCCATCAAGTGAACGCTTGGAATCTTGGGAACAAATATCTCGCCACC
>QHXC01000500.1:0-3475 GCA_003222815.1 Acidobacteriota bacterium
TCGCTCGTAACGCGCCACTTCCTGAGGGAGCGGAGGCCGAGGGCCGACGAGGCTCATGTCGCCGCGTAATACGTTATAAAACTGCGGGAATTCGTCGATGCTGAAGCGACGGATGAATTTGCCGACAGGTGTAATTCGCGGATCATATGAAGACTTAAAAACCGGACCGTCCATTTCATTCAAGGCGTCAAGCTCGAAGCGATGGTGCTCGGCGTTGTCGACCATGGAGCGGAATTTATACATGTCGAAGAGTCGGCCATTCAGCCCACAACGCTGCTGTCTGAACAGGATCGAACCTGGCGAAGTTAGTTTGATGAGAATCGCGGCCACTAGCATGACAGTTGGGAGGAGGATGATTAGGAGCACGCCGGACAACACAACATCCAGAATGCGGCGGACGAACAACAGCGCTTCGTTGGTCGGTGTTGTGCTGAACGAGAGCAGCGGAAATCCATCCAACTGGTGCAGTTCCATGCGGGCGATCGAATGCGGAAAGAAGTTCAACACGACCCTCGCGGTAATGCCAAGCTCTTCGCACAGCAGCAAAGTTTCCGTAAATTCGCTGAGGCTTTCACGACCAACAATCAGGATCAGTTCGTCCACTCCCCCGGCCTCGAGAACAGAGCGGACTTCGGCCTGGCTGAATATTCCGATCAGCTTCAATCCCCAAGCGCTCTGGTTCTCAATCGTACGTGCCAGTTCGGGTGCTACAGTGCCCTTCCCGACAATGGCTACGTGACGCACGTCAAGCGCCGCATGTTTCGTTATCTTCAGCAAAACGACTCGATACGAAACAAGAAGAATGTAGTTGATTACCAGAGTAAACAGTACGATGAGGCGGTTCGACGGATCATTGATAAAAAATTGCAGAGCGGCCATGACCAGCCACGCAAAACCTATAGCCTTCGAAAGCCGGATGATTTGCGCAAACGGTGGCAAGGTTGGCTCCGAGTAGACTCGGAAAAGGGGCAACAGCACCGCCCACGTTGGAAGAATGATTGCAAGCAGCCACAGGTAAACCTGAACGGGCATGAGGGTATGCCCCTCCAGTTCGAACAACAAACGAGCGCGATAGGCCAAAAAGAAGCTCGTTGCCGTCAAAACCAGATCAAACAACCAGAGGTTAACGGCAAAAATCCTTTTCCGTTGATCAATCATGCAGGTTCACGAATGGTTCCGAAAATCGAGATGAGTGTGCATTATAGACTCAAATTGGTAGCCAGGTTACTCATCGTAGCTCTTACTATTGCGGTCGGCCTCGGCGGATGTAGCGGCGCCCGCCAGGCATATAGCCGTGGAAACCGGGCCGAGATCACGAAGGACTTCGAAACAGCGATGACCGAATACAAGGTCGCGCTCGACGGAAATCCTGGAAATCTCGAGTATCGGCTCAAATACGAGCAGGCTCGTTTCAATGCTGCTCTCCAACACTTCGAGAATGGACGCCGTGCTGTCGAAAAGCAAGATTATGAGACTGCCCGGAAGGAATTCGAGCACGTTATCGAAATCGATCCCTCGCACGCTCTTGCCGAACAGCAATTGGCCAAGGTGAATGAAATTCTCGCGAACCGAAGCCAGAACCAGCCTGAACCAGAGATCCTGTTCGACCAATTGAGACGGAATACTCGGACAGATCCGAGTGTCCAATCTCAACTCGAACCCAAGATCACAGGCCCCATTGACATCCATATGCCCGGTCAAGACAGCCGCGTGGTGTTCGAAACGCTTGCGGAGCTCGCCGGGCTCAATGTCATTTTTGATCCGGACTTTCGGGGTGCACGAATTCCAATTGAATTGACCAGGGTGGATATCTACGAAGCTCTTGACATCCTTGCATTGCAAACCCGTTCGTTCTGGAAACCGATCAACAAGACCACGATTCTCGTTTCCCCGGACAACCAGACCAAGCGGCGCGACTATGAAGAACTGGTTCTGAAAACGATTTATTTGAGCAATAGCGTGACGTCTACAGAAATTACCGAAGCAATTACAGCCTTGCGGACGCTGCTCAACATGCGCTACCTCGCGCAAAGCACCGCCATGAATGCGATCATCATTCGCGACACAGCGGATCGGATCGCAATTGCGGAAAAGATCATTGAGGATCTGGACAAGGCAAAACCTGAAGTCATCGTCGACGCAACCTTGCTGGAAGTGGATCGGAATACTCTACGCCAGCTTGGAATAGTGCCGCCGCAAGGGACTTCACTCGCATTCACCGCACCCGGTACGACCCCCAC
Source organism: Acidobacteriota bacterium (assembly GCA_003222815.1). Classification (GTDB taxonomy): domain Bacteria; phylum Acidobacteriota; class Terriglobia; order 20CM-2-55-15; family 20CM-2-55-15; genus 20CM-2-55-15. The sequence continues at coordinate 2,241 of QHXC01000500.1, forward strand.
GACAACCACTGGCACCACTGGCACAACCACGACGACAACAACGAATAACACGGTGCGGCTAAGAGATCCCCAAGCCATCAACACCGCCAACTTTGCGTTCAATATCCCGGACAGTGTTGCTCAATTCCTTGCCAGCAGCTCCAATACGAAGCTGATTCAGAACCCTCGGGTCCGCGCCACAGATGGAAAGCTCGCATCCATCCGCATCGGTTCCCAAGTGCCAATCGCGTCCGGAAGCTTTCAGCCTGCCTTTGTGGGAGCTACGGGCACACCGGTTGTGAATTTTCAATTTGTCGATGTTGGCGTTAATCTCGACATTACGCCAAGAGTTCTTCTCAACCGTGAGGTCTCCATGACGGTCCAGGTACAGGTGCGCGCAGTCGCTGGAGACCGAAATATTGGGGGGGTCACCCAACCGGTTCTCACCAATCGCCAGGTTCAACACGAAATCCGGCTCGCAGAAGGTGAAACGAACATTCTTGGTGGAATCATTACGGAGTCCGAAGCCGTTTCGCTCAGCGGTATCCCAGGTTTGAAGGACATTCCGATATTGAGATATCTTTTTTCACAGGAAAAGAAGACTCGGGATTCCACCGAAATTATCATCATGTTGACCCCCCATATTGTTCGTATGCCCGCCATCACGGAGACGAATATGCGCGGGCTTTACACCGGCTCTGAGACCGCACCAAAGCTCAGGACCAGCCAAAGGTTGCCCGCGATCGGAGGTCAGTCACCTTCCACCGCAGCACCGCCGGCTGCCCCAGCTGGGCAAACGCCCGCACCAACACCGGTTCCGCCAGGCACGCCGGCAACCCCGCCTGCTGCAGCGCCCCCAGGGGCCGCGCCGCCCGCGGCGCCCCCAGAGGCGGCAGTGGCTCCAGCTCCGCCACCGACTGAGCCTCAGCCCACAAATACGAGTGTGACGTTCTTGCCGTCGCCAGTTACGCTCGCAGCGACTGGTCCTACGCTGGTGAACATCACGGTAACCGGCAACAACATCTTTGGCGCGGACCTGACACTGTCCTATGACCCGATGTCCTTCACGATTCGTGAGGTCCGACAGGGAGACTTCCTGAGCCGCGACGGACAGCTCGTCGCCATCGTCCAAAGATTGGAGACGGAAAGCGGCACTGTCCGGATATCGCTGGAACGGCCGCCCGGTACTGGGCCAATCTCCGGAACCGGTACTCTGGCGACGCTTGTTCTAGAACGCGGTAGCCTCAGCGGCGAAT
>QHXC01000500.1:3503-6557 GCA_003222815.1 Acidobacteriota bacterium
CCCGTCACAGTACCATGAAGAGCTCCATTGAGGCTGGCGTGAGGAGGACAACGGTAGGAGAAAAAAATGGCTTCACGTTGATCGAATTGATCATTACGGTCACCATCATTGGAATACTGGCAGCGCTGGCCGTACCGCTCGCAAGAAATTCAATTCAAAGGGAAAAAGAATTCGCTTTGCGGCAGGCGCTCCGCGATATTCGGACGGCCATCGACAAGTATAAGGACGCGTCGGATCGTGGCTTTATCCAGGTGAAGGTCGGGACGGAAGGTTACCCGGAATCGTTGGAAGTCCTGGTTGAAGGCGTGCAGATGGTCGGTGCGGTCGACAAAAAACTGAAGTTTCTCCGCCGTATTCCGTTGGACCCCATGACGAACTCTCCGAAGTGGGGCCTGCGCGCTTATCAGGATGATCCGAAGATGTACCAAGGGGGCGGACAGAACGTTTTCGACATTTACACCAAATCGGATGGAATTGCTCTGGATGGAACGAAGTACAAAGATTGGTAAAAGAGGCTTCACGCTGCTGGAGTTGATGATCGTGATTACGATCATCGCGATCCTCGGGGCAATCGCCATACCGATGTATCGCCACGTGGTTCTCAACGCCAAGGAAACGGTATTGAAGGACAACCTTCGCGAGATTCGCAGGGTTATCGATCAATACACAGCCGATAAAAAAAAGGCGCCACTATCCCTGCAGGACCTCGTCGATGCAAAATATTTTCGAGAGCTGCCTCAAGACCCGATCACCGGATCCAACGCCACGTGGGAAGTCGTGATGGACACATCCGTCAGTTCCCCCGAACAAACCGAATCAGGCGTTGTCGATCTGCATAGTGGGTCTACGGCAATCTCATCGGAGGGAACGCCTTACAACACCTGGTGATGTCATTCCTCTAGGCCCAGCGTACGCAACGTGTCCTCATCGTCACGCCAATGTTTTTTCACTTTCACGTGAAGATCGAGAAAGATCCTTCTGTTGAAAAACGACTCCAACTCCCGGCGGGCGGTGGTTCCAACCTCTTTCAGTTTTTGCCCACCTTTCCCAATCACAATCGATCTCTGCGACTCGCGCTCGACATAGATCGTCGCGTAAATTCGATAAAGCTTGTCCTCCTCCTCGAATCGGTCAATGACGACCGCCGTCGAATATGGCAGTTCTTCTTCTGTCAGTGCGATAAGTTTCTCGCGGATGATTTCCGCGGTGATCGCCCTTTCCTGCTGATCGCTGATTTGATCTGGCGGATAGAACATCTGACCTTCGGGCATGTACGTGAAGATCTGCGCCAGCAGGGTTTCGACGTTCTCGCCGGTAAGCGCGGAAATCGGAATGATTTCCTCGAAACTGCCCCTCTTGCAATAACGTTCAATCATGGGCAGAAGACTGTTCTTCGCGATGCGGTCGATCTTGTTTAGCAGCACAAACTTCTTGGCGCTCACCGGGTCCAATAGCTCAAGCGTGAACTCATCGCCGCGACCAAAAGCGGCAGAGGCATCAACGATGAGCAGGATCACGTCGACATCGGCCATCGCGCCGCGCACGGTCCTTCAGGCCTGGTCACTATTCCTTTAACAACATGCCGGGTCGTCTGGGGTTTGTCTGTGACGATAGAAATTTTCTCGCCAACGAGCCGATTGAGAAGCGTGGATTTTCCGGAATTCGGACGTCCGACGATCGAAGCAAATCCGGATTTCATCAAAATCCTTAATTTGGCAGAAGATTTTCAAAGCCGCGGATAGCTTCTGCATCTAACTGGTCATTCGCTTGGAAACGAGGGTTTTTAGACGCAGACGCTGGACTCTACGGCGATCGGCATCGATGACTTCGATTTCAACACCACCGTGTTCGATTTTCTCTCCTGGTGAAGGAAGCCTGCCGAAAAGCTGTACAACAGCGCCGGCCACCGTCGTGCACTCGGTCTCCGCGACGAGCGGTGTGCCGAGCTTCTCCTCGACGATTCCCAGGTCCAGGCTTCCCGGGACGACGAATACACCCTGACTCTCTTCGATGACCTTGTCGCGGTCCGATTCCGATTCATCGTGGATTTCGCCGACAATCTCTTCAATCAGATCCTCGATCGTAATCAAGCCGGAAATACCACCGTACTCGTCGACAACCATCACCATCTGGTCGCCTTTCTCCTTCATCTCCTGAAGCAGATCATCAACCGCCTTGGTCTCGGGTACGAAGTAGACAGCCTTTACAAGTGAACGAAAGCTCTCAAGCCTGTCGTCTTTCTGACAGACCCGCAAGAGATCACGTTCATGAACGATTCCCTCAATGTTGTCCAGGTCATCCCGATAAACCGGAATGCGGGCGTGGCACTTGGTGGTAATCAACTCGAGCAACTTCTCCACAGGTGAATTTATGTCGATAGCCACAATCTGTATGCGAGGTGTCATCACCTCTCGCGCGACCTTATCACCGAAGTGCACGATCGACTGGATCATCTGGCCTTCGTCATGTTCGAGAATTCCTTCTTCCTGACCGGCATCAATGAAGGCCTGGATTTCCTCTTCCGAGGCCTCTGCTTCCTTCGGCGGTTCCATCTCTTCGTCCCATCGGTGGAAGTAATTCAATGCTGCCATCAGAGGCCGCGAAAATGGACGCAAGGTAAAATGAGCGACCTTAAAGATTGGAAACAGCCGTAAGAATACAATCTCAGGATTGCGCATCGTGATGATCCGGGGAATCAAATAGCGAAAAATCAAGATGACGAACATCATCACGATGACAGTACCGAGCACTCCCGGAACGTAGCGGACTTGCCTGCGCTCAAATGCCCCAAATAGCAGCACCGCCCCGAAGACAAGCAGCATCTGGATAACGATATGAATCGACATCAGAACCTCGGCGCGAGTCTCAAGCAGGGCGGCAAGCGACGGGGCTGCTTTTGCGTTTGGATGATCGGCCAGCCGGCGGACTGAGATCTTGTTCAGGCTCGTGAACGCGACATCGATGATCGACATCAACAACAGAGCCGTAATGAATAAAGGCGCAATGAGAATTTCAGTTCCACTTAGCATTGGAACCTTCGACGCAGGCGGTGCT
>QHXC01000085.1 GCA_003222815.1 Acidobacteriota bacterium
GTCGCTCAGCCGCGTCAACAACGCGCCGTTCACCGTACCGTTCGAGTTGCCAGCCGAAGGGTCACCGCAAGCGCTTCGCATCATCGATTACAACCTGGCAGCACCCAATATGTGGCACTACAACGTCGCCGTCGAGCGGGAGTTGATCGCCAACATGGCCTTGACGGTGGCCTACGCGGGCTCACGCGGCATCAATCTCATCAGGACAGCGGAAGGCAATCCCAGAAGGCCCTCGCAGACATTGCCGGACGGTCGTCCGTTCTGGACTGGACAGGAACCGCGCGTGAGTCCGTACTGGAACACCATCGAGCTCAAGGTCGCTGACTCGGAGTCCAAGTACAATTCGCTTCAACTGAGGCTGAATCAGAGGCTGAGTCGAGGCCTCCAGTTTCAAAACTCGTTTACGTGGGCCAGCGCGAGGGACAATTACTCGGCCTTCTCCAACACAGACACTGGCGGGGCCGAGGGCCAGACCGGTGACAATCCCTTCGACCGAGCCCGCGATTGGGCGCCCATGTCAACCGACGTCAGGCTCAACTACCGGTTCAATCTGGTGTATCGCCTGCCCGATGCATTTCAGCCGGGATCGGTCGCCGGCGCGCTTCTCAACACGTGGCAGGTTGCGACGATTGTGCAGGCCACCTCAGGGCAGCCGTTCACGCCCGGACTGATGACCAACCGCTCCCGGAGTGGGCAACTGGGGGGGCAGGCTGGGCTCGACCGGCCGGATCTCATACCCGGGGTTCGTCCCAAAGACGTTACGAAGGGTGTCTCGCGAGGGTGCGGAGACATCAAGGCGGGAACGCCTGTGGGGACGGCGAACTTGTGGTTTGACCCGTGCGCCTTCACGATTCCACAGGTGGGCACGCTGGGGAACGCACCAAGAAATGCCTTTCGAGTTCCCGGCTATTCACGGGTCGATTTGTCGTTCATGAAGATGATTCCGCTCGGCGAATCGGTGCGCACTGAACTCCGCGTCGATGTGTTCAATGTCTTTAATCGGGTGAATCTCGGACTTCCGGACCGGATTGTGTACGGCGCTCTGGCCAACGTCGAAAATCCGTTGGTGACCGCAGCGCAGATCACAAGCGCTGACGCGGCACGGCAGGCACAACTGTCTGTGAGGTTCAGCTTCTGAAGACGTGGCGCGTGCGGCGTCTTCTCGTTCCGGGTTCCGGAAGCGCTATCGATAGGTTTTCGACGGCAGAAAACACGTCGCGGTCGAAGTGTTTTGTCAACCAGAGGTCCGGGCTGATCCCGAGCACCGTGGCGAGGGTCTGGATCAATTTCCCATCGATCCAGACCTGGAAACGGCTTCTGAGAAGTATTCAAGGCAAGTCGCCGGACAAGCTCGTCGCGCTATTTTGATATCGTCGCCGACGATTTTTACGCGGTTTAACAGCCAGAAAAACACGGCGCTGTTCATACATGCCCCTAGGTGTCGAGGAGTCGGCTATACAGAGAGATGCCTTTAGATACCGATGCGTGATTAGTAACGATATGTCGCGAAGTGTTTACCGATCGAGAATCGAGTGGAGCACTTCTCTGTATGACCGGCGAATCCTTCACGCGGAAGGCACAGATACGGGAACGTTGACTTCCCGAAATTGATCGCAACCTCCCGATGCAACACGACCAGGGAACGTTCAAAATCCGCACCCTATCCAAACCCAACGAAAAAGCCCAGCAATGAAGCTGGGCTAAGCGATTCAAACTACATGGGCGCGACCGGGATCGAACCAACGACCTCTATCGTGTCAAGGTAATTTCCGCCGGGGATGAAAGGCTCTATGGGAAAAGCGAACCGCACGACACGCGTTGGGCACTCCCATGGCCAATTTACCGTGCGAGCGGGTCGGGACGCACCTGAACCTTGTAGGCCTCGGGCCGCGACGCGGTGCCTCCTTCGTTGTGGAACACCGTGCGCGTGCCCGTTGTCGTCCACAGTCCGCGGCCTTTCCAGCCCGTGCTCGGATCGTCGATGCGTCCATCCACGTTCTTGCTGAAGAAGCCCATGGGATAAGGGATATGGATGTTCACGAACTTGCCGTTGACCAGCGCCAAAAGCGACTCGCTGCCATTGGCCTCCGCGATCGGCACGTTGGGCCCAAGCCCCAGCGTGTTGTATCGATCGACCCAGACGTAATAGGCGTGATCGGCGCTACCCGCGTCGGTGACGCCCTTGAACTGTGGCCCTGGAAACGGATAGAGCGTCCACCCTTCCGGGCAATGTTTTCCGGTGGCCGCAGCAGGTCCGTTTAGCGGCCCCTTGCACTTTTGACGATCGAAACTGGCAAGATGTCCGCTCGATAGCGCCGTCCAAACCACGCCGTTCAAGTCGAGATCGATGCCTCGCGATCCGTACCCGATATCGGGTGGCAGGTAGACTTCGGCCAGCGCGGTTTGTGACGGATTGGATCCCGGCACCAGCCGGATGATATATCCAGGCTGATCGATGCGCGAAAACCCAACGTCCATCGCTTGCCCCCAGATTGAATCGTCCACCGGGCTGGGCTGCACGCCGTAGAACGCCGCCATCACACGCTTGTCTTTCTTGGGATCCAGCGGCTGACTGGCCTCGACGTACTCGTCGCGTTTCCCATTGCCGTTGGTGTCCAGGATTAGCGGAGTCCACCCCTGCGATTTCACCTCGTCTCCGGTCTGCTCGTACATTTTCGTGTTCAGCCACCCGACCACGCCGCTTCCCGGACCTCCAGCGCTGGTCCACAGCGTATTGTTGGCGTCCTTCGCGAAATACAGATGTTGTGTCGTGAAGCAGGTGCTGATGAGCGACCACTTGCCGGTTTTCGGGTCGTACATGGAGAGCTGACGATCGGACTCGTTCAGCGGCGCGACCTTCGCCGAGGGATGATCGGAGCCTGCCTTGCAATAATCCGGGTTCGCGGCCGGGCGAATTCGCGCCGTGAACCACACGCGTCCTTTGTCGTCGATCAGCGGATTATGGATACTCGCATGGCCGTCCCAAATGGCTTCGTCGCCCCAATACGGCGAGTGCCCTCGAAGGAGGTCTATCGAGGAAGGGGTTTTCGGATCGCGGTAGGGATGCTTCACCTGTGACGTTTCGTTCGTGACCGGATTCAGCACCGGCACCATATCGGTGCTCTCCTCGGGCGATCCGTAGATCAGGCCGTTGGCGTTGACGCGCGGATTGCGCTTATCGGTTGAGATCGCGTCATGAAGATAGGCCCTGGGGGTGGACCACTCCCACATGCTGAGCACGACGTTGCGTTCGACGCCCTGAGGCCGCTCCGGTTTCGAAAACGGCAACTCGCCGGCTGCAATACGGTCTGTCCAGTCCGCGAACAGCGACAGTGCTTTCTCGGCACCAAACCGGTTCAGAGTCACGGCCATGTTCGTCCTGGCTTGACCGGCCTGAAGGCGAAGCGTCCAAGCTTGGATCGACGTCTGGGTAGAATTCCCCGAAGGTTCCCATTCTTTTGGAATCGTGCGGATACCCCTGGAGCCGAGCGCATGACAGGACTGACACGAGTTCTTGAGCGTATCAATCCAATAGTGCTGATTCTTCATCACCGCCTGAATGCCGTTCCCGTTCGGGCCGGTGCCCGGAAACTCGCTCTTGTCCGGAATCCGCAGCATCGAATACCAATAGACGCCTGGATAGTACTCGGCCGCCGCAGCGGCCGTCGGCGCCGGCACCGCGGTCAGGTTCAGGTGTTGTCCTGGCGCCGCCTTCACTTTGGGCGAATCGACAAGCCCATAGCCGCGCACCCAAACGTTGTACGTTGCTTTCGGAAGCGCCGGAACAAGATAGCGGCCGCGGTCATCGGTGACCACGGCCTTGGCGAACCTGGTCGGAAGGTCGGTGGTTTCCGCGATGACTCATACGCCCGCTTCCGCCCCGTTCCGACTGGTAACCACGCCGCCCAGATCCGTGCCGCCGATCGCGACTTCCGGAGCAGGACGTTGTTGGGCGCTTAGTGAGATGTAGCCGCATGCCAGACTTGCGGCAAGAACGGTTGCGGCAGCCATGCTGTTCTGGATCATTCTCGTCTTCACAAAACCCTCCTCAGGATTACTCGATTACTCGGCTACGACCATCGCCGGGTGACGCCGATCACGCCGATCAGTCGATTCCTCATTGTAGACCGATTCGGGTCAGTGGTGGAAACGCGGGCTGAAGCCCGCGACTACATACTTGGGACAACGTTACGGTTAGGCATGTAGTCGCGGGCTTCAGCCGGCGTTCAGGAGACACCACGCGGAGGCGATCGACATCGAGTAATCTATAGGCATGCGCATCGCGACCTGGAATGTCAACTCGCTGAAGGCCCGCCTTGAGAAAATCACATGGTGGCTCGACCGGGCCAAGCCCGACGTGCTCCTGATGCAAGAGACTAAGCTGGCCGATGCAGACGTGCCGGCCGCGATGTTCCGTCAGGCCGGCTACGCGCTGGTGCACCATGGCGAAGGCCGATGGAACGGCGTCGCCATCGCGAGCCGCTGCGGCATCGACGCGGTAGTCACCAACTTTGGCGAGCCGCTGCGCTCCGCGCAGACGTCCGATATCGGCGACGACGAACCGCTCGCCGAGGCGCGGATGATCTCCGCCGAATGCGGTGGCGTGCGCCTCGTCTGCGTGTACGCCCCGAACGGCCGTGTAATCGGCTCGTCGTTCTACGAGGCCAAGCTTGTGTGGTTCGACCGGCTCGCGCGATGGCTCAACGAAGCGATCGATTCCAACGCGCCGGTCGTGCTCGGCGGCGACCTCAATGTGGCGCCCGAAGACGTCGATGTGTGGGACGCCCTCGCCTGCCATGGTGGAACGCACGTCTCCGAGCGGGAGCGGGAGGCGTTCGCACGCCTTTGCCGCGGCGGATTCGTCGACGCCTACCGGCTGCTCCATTCCGAGACTGGGCGGTACACGTGGTGGGACTATCGCGCCGGCAACTTCCACAAAAACTTTGGCATGCGTATCGATCATCTCCTGGTAAGCGCCCCGCTGAAGCCGCGCGTCGTCTGGGCCGAGATCGACCGTGAGGCGCGCAAGGGGAAGCCGATACCCTCGGACCATGCGCCGCTGGTGATCGACATCGACGGGCCTGGCAGCCCCTTCGATGCCGGCTGGGTCTCGGCCGACGAGCGTATCGTCGGACGCCGCGCACGCCTGGGCTAGCGTGAATCTACACAGCGCGGCAAGCCGCAACGCCGGAGCGTTACAACAGAGCCGCGGCCGATCAGGCATGGCGGCGGACCATCGAGTGGTTCAATCAGTACGTGCGCGGCCCATCCAGTTCTTAGGCGGAACCCCCCGGGGCGGGTCCGCCGGCAAGAGGGCGGACCCGAGTTTTTCACCATCTCGTCTGCTTCGCCTTCAAGCCGGCCATGATCTTTTCGAGTGATCGGATGTTCGATTCGGACGCCGGTCGCATCGGGCCGGATCACTTCCCGGTCAACCGTTGAACGTCCTTTTCGTTTTCGAGGCAGATGTAATCGATCAATTCGGTGTCGAGCACGATGAAGTGATTCAACTTGACCGTCCACGGTTTTGTGTATGCCTTGGGGTCATCGACGGTGACCTCGATTTCCAGTTTTCCAAAATTCACACGCCGGAAACGCTCGGTCACTTTAGCCGCGTCCGTCATCGGACTTCCGTTATGGTCGAGCCACAGCCCATCCTTGAAACCCATCGTCTCGACAATAAGGGTATCTCCCTCCCATTTTCCTGAAGAGAATCCGTTGAAGGACGGCAGATCAACGGCAGGCAATGGCCGCCCATCCGTGAATATCTGGCGATAGCTCGCGTTGCGCTCGTTGAGAATGACGACAAGACCGGGGACCTGAATGATCTTGCTGAGCAAAGGAGTGGTATGGTTTTTGATGATGCCTGCGGACGAACAGAGTGTCGTCGGATCGTCCTTTCCGTTTTGCTCCATCCGCTGTTGTACGAGATTCGCCGCCCACGGCTGATAGGGCAGGCCGCCACTCAAATTCCAACCAAAGTTTAAGAACTCCTGTCCGATGCGCATGTCCGGACAACCTTCCGGCGGACATGGCCTGTTGTGCTCGATATCCCAGATTCCGGATAGATCCGGATGCCCGTCAATGGATCGCGGCGCCGGCGCATTGAGATTTGGAGAGCCATTGGCGGTTCGAGGCACTCCTGCCGTTGGGAAATTCAACCATTGCGCGCGCGCAGGTGCGGCTATCACAAATGAGATGGTCAGAGCGGCGGCCAGTATTTTCATTTTCGGGAACCTCGGCGTGAAGCAATTATACAAGGGGATCACTTTGCCAGCAGCGTTTCGAGTGCCGCTTCCAGCTCGCTTCGAGTATGTTCATCCCCGGCCTTAGCCGCCACTGTGATCCCCGTGCGGAGAGTTTTTTCGGCTTCATGCCCCTTCCCGAGCTTTTGATACAACTGCCCGAGCTGGTAGTAGGTGGCTACATAGCCGGGATCATTCTTCGTGACTGTCTCGAATTCCTGTACAGCGTCATCATTCTGACCGAGCTTGACATATTCGAGGGCGAGGGCATATCGGGAAAACGAGTCCGCTGCGTTCTCTTTAAGAAAGCCTTTCAAAATTTCGATACGGGACATCGGTACCTCTGGGATGAAAAATTTCGGAGAGAATTTCGACGCCATCGACAAGCCGTGGACCTGAACGGTTGAAGTGGGACGAGCCGTCGACGGCGTACACACGATGATTTCGGACGGCCGGTAGCTCTTCCCAAGCCGGGAAGAAGGTTGTGCGGCGGTATTCCTCAATCGTGCGTTCGAGTGAAAATCCACATGGCATCAAAACGATGATCTCGGGCTGGGCTTCAAGTATCCGTTCCGGAACGAGACGCTCGGACTTGAGCCCGGCTTTTCCAAGGACTTCCTGCCCGCCGGCGATTTCCACCATCTCGGGAACCCAATGCCCGCCGGAAAAAGGCGGATCGAGCCATTCCATGGCATAGACCCGGGCACGTTCCGCTCCACGCACCCGCTCGCGCACACGGTCAAGCCGTTCCCGCAGCTCGCGAACTTTTTCCTCGGCCGTTCGTTGCCGGCCAGTCAATTTCCCCACGAGCAGAATTGTGTCAAGAACCTCGTTAAGCGTGTTGGGTTCAAGCGAGACGATCCGCGTCGAGCCTTCGAGAACGCGGGCGGCGCGTTGGACTTCCTTATAGGAGACTGCGCAGACGTCGCAGAGTTCCTGCGTGACGATGAGATCCGGCTTGAGCGCTTCGAGCAAATCCTGCTTCAGCCTGTAGATGCTGCCGTGGCGGCCGATGTTCGAAGAGACTTGATGGTCGATCTCGGTGCTACTCAGTCTTTCGTGATCAATGAGACTCTCGGTGATCTGCGGTTTGGAGGTGGCCTCAGGCGGATAGTCGCACTCGTGGGTAACCGCAACAACCTGGTCGCCCAGTTCAAGCGCATAAAGAATTTCGGTTCCGCTAGGCAGGAGGGAACAGATCTTCATATAGTACTCCCCGGCCCATTCGCGTCATTCGCGCAATTCGCGGCTAAGAACTTCCTAGTTCCGCCCACTTGCCATGCCCTTCCCAAACGCGCAAGGTAAATGAAAACGCAAGACGTTCTTTTAGTTTACCGGCGAGGAGCATGCAGATGTTCTCCACCGATGGATATTCGAGAAAGTCATTCCACGATCGATGATCGTAGTCGGCCAAAACTCCACGGACAGCTTGCTTAAGGTCGGCAAAGTCGATCACCATGCCGCTCTTGGCTTCGCCTTCAACAGCGATTTCAACTTTGTAGGTGTGACCGTGCAGAGCGCCGCACTTCGGATGGGCAGGCAGAGAATGGGCGCAGTCGATGTATTCAGTCACACCAAGCCTCATGGTGTGAGAATAACATAGCAGCGAAGAAGACAAGTGAGGCGGTCCGGGGACCGGCCTCACTTATATGCTAGTGCTTGTGGTGATTATTACCGAGAGGTAGGGGAAGCACGGTTTCGCCTCCATCGGGGGCGATTTTGGCTTCCAATTCTTCGATCTGGATTTCCAGTTCGATTCCTTCTTTTTCAGTTACGGGGATCATATCCTATTACCCTCCTTGTAGCTTGTCAGGTAGCTTGAAACTTCACACGGTAGTCTTATGCCTTGGGGTCGCCGGGATTGTAAAGCAAAAACTTACTCTCGCTTTCGGTTCTTACGTTCCAGATCTTCCGGGCCACAGATAAAGCCCTTAACTGCTGATGCTGCAACAACGAAGGGGTTGGCCAGGTAGGCGTCGCCTTCTCCCATCCGCCCCGGCATGTTCCGATTCGTCGCCGAGATGGCCACTTGTCCCTTTTGAGGACCACCCGGACCCGCATTGATGCAGGCGCCACAGCCCGGTTCATTGATCATCTGAACACCCGCCGCGAGAAGCGTATCATGAAGACCCCGGCGCCGTGCTTCGGTTTGCACCCGAGCGGAGCCATATTGGATAAAGGTGGGAACACGAACCTTCCGTCCTTTGAGAACCTGAGCGTACATGCTGACAGAGGTGATATCGCCCGCAGTGCACGAACCGGCATACGCGACATCGATCCTGGTTCCGCGGACTTTCTCCAGCGGAAGACCATTGCCCGGATGGCCGGGCGCCGCGACAAGAGTTTCCACGGCGTCAAGGTTCAGATCGATGGTCTGATCCACCTGAGAGTCCCGATCCGCATACACCAGAATGGACTCGACCTGACGGCGCTTGAGCCCGCGCCGTTGGACAAGATATTGGATCATCGGTTCAGTTGGTTCCATGATCGCGGTCAGGGCATTGCATTCCACAGCCATGTTGGCAAGCACCGCTTGCTCCTCAAACGAGAAGTGCTCCAGAGCCGGTCCAGTGAATTCCATGATTTTGCCGGTAAATATTCCAGTGGCTTTGGCTTCATGGGCGAGATGCAAAATCACATCCTTCGCGGTACACGATGGCCGCAGGTTTCCGGTGAGGCGAATGCGTACTGTCTGAGGCACGCGGCCGGCAATTTCATTGTGTTCCCACACACACGCAATTTCCGTGTTGCCGACGCCGTATGCCAGACAATTCAGCGCACCGGCCGAGCAGGTGTGCGAGTCGGTTCCAACGATGACCTGGCCGGGCAGAGCGATTTCTTCGCGGATCACGGTGTGGCATATGCCGGTACTCCCGCCGTCTGCGGTTGCGTGATAGTGAATGCGGGTTTCTTGGGCAACGCGTTTCTGGCCCTCACGCAGGTCTCGGATTCCGGCAAGCGCTTCCGGCGTGATTCCCGGAAGATCAGTCGCTAAAGTGAGGTGATCCGGAAACGCGTGGATGGAGACCGGATTTTTTACTTTCGGCCCTCGCCCCAGAGCGGAGCGAATCATCGCGTCCGCCGGCGCCGTCGTGTAGTCATGCGAAAAACCCGCATCCACCTGAATGAATCCGGCGTCGCCCGGCTTCACCGCTCGATGCCGGGCTTTCATGTGCTGTGCAAGAATCTTTTCACCGATTGTCATAAGACGCGACGGAGTGTCAATGACCGTGTCCTCCTCGCGGCCTTGGGAGCGCGCTTCCATGAATCGGAAAAGGCCACCGTAGCGCGCGACGCGCTTGGAAAGATCATCAAGGCCCTCGACCAACTCATTCACATCCACAGGTTCCCGGGCAGCCAGCCGCTGTGCAACAGGGAGGTCTGTAAGCGGAAACATTCCATTATTGATGAGATTCTGACGATGGATCGGCGCAATGCTCGGGGCGAAGACGATTCCGATTCCGGCATAGAGCAGCGCCAGGGCCGCGACCTCGCGCGAGGAACCCTCACCCCAACCCTCGCCGGCCAGGATCATGCCAAAATTGCCCTTTCGAATATCACCAGGGTCGACCATTCCGCCACCACCTAAGGAGCGCAGCACCAGTGTCCCAAGCCGATCGTCGTAGTAGTAGCAATCCGGATTGGCTTTGATAATGGCATCGGTAGAGACGTGGCTGTAAAGCTCAGAGAGTTGGGGCATCACGTCCAGGCTATCGCCACGGAACTGCTTTTTTAGGAGGGCCTGGTCTGAAGTGAGATAGAGCGGTCTGCCGGTGAGTTGGACTGCCTGCACGAATCCGCCCGTATCGAGAAAAACGTCAACATTGCCGACCTTGCGGACCCCGGCCATACTTCGATCTTAGCATGTCGAGAGGCGCAAGATCGTAGTCACGGGCTCTATCGGCGAGTTGTTCCGCAGCCTGTTAGCTCGCGCCGTTCTTCTTCAACTCCTGCATAGCCGCGATGATCAATCCCTTCGACTCTTCGATTTGTTCCATCACAAGACGTACATCCATGGCGGGATACTGCGGCTGGCGGGTGCTGCGGCAATAGACGCCATGCTGGCCCACGAGCGCCAGCGCGTCGGTTAGTATGTCGAGGGCGGTGGCGAGGCCTCCTCGGACCGAACCCATTTGGAATTGGTAACGCTCCATCGCATCACGATAGTGTTCGAGCAAGATTGAATTCCTTTTCGCTGTGGATTACGCAGATTACGCGGATCGAGTCCGCGCAATCCGCGGCAGATTCCTAAAAATATTCGTGAAATCGCTCGGCCAGATCCACCAGTGTCTTTGTGCCGAACCCGATCGCGCCGGCCTCGTAGTACTTCCATTCCTTGTCGCGGATGAACGGGCCGGCAATGTCGAGGTGGGCCCAAGGTATTCCATCGGGTACGAATTCCTGAAGGAACAATCCTGCGGTTAGCGCCCCGGCGATCGGCCCTCCAATGTTGTTAATGTCCGCATACGGGGTCTTCAGCATTTCTTTGTATTCTTCTGGAAGCGGCAATTCCCAGAACGTCTCCCCCTGGTTTTGGCCGGACTGAATGACCGCCTGGATGAGCCGCGGATCGTTGCCCATGATTCCGGCCACGCTCAACCCGAGTGCTCGCACACAGGCGCCAGTGAGGGTTGCGATGTCCAGGATATGCGTTGCCTTGTCGAGGCCCGCCAGGTAAAGGCCGTCTGTCAGAATCAGGCGTCCTTCGGCGTCCGTGTTGTCCACCATGATCGACTTACCGTTCCTGGCGTAGAAGATGTCGCCGGGACGTTGCGCGTTCGCGTCCGGAAAATTTTCGGCAGTGGGGACGATACCGGTCACATTCACATCGGGCTTCAGTTTGCCGATCGCCTTCATGGCGTACATCACGGCAGCGCCGCCGGACATGTCGCCCTTCATCTCAAACATCTTCTCGGCGGGCTTCAAAGATATGCCGCCAGTATCGAACGTCACGCCCTTACCGACAAACACCAGGTGTCTCTTCGCTTTCTTCGCCCTGTACGCCAGCCGGATCATCCGGGGAGGATGCACGCTGCCGCGGCCGACCTGGAGCAGGCCGTTGTAGCCGTCTTTTTGAAGCTTCTTTTCATCCCAAACCTTGAGATCCAGATCCGCTTCTTTAGCGATCTTGCCCGCAGCCTCCGCGAGATACTCAGGTGTGGCGACAGAGCCCGGCTCATTGATAGCGCTCCGAGCTTCGTTTACCGCTTCGGACACAACCGTGTACCGATTCAGGTAATGCCGATTCGATTGCTCATGCCCCTTCAATGCGACCAGTTGGACCTGAACCTTGTCGAGATCCGCCTTCTCTTTTTTGTACCGATCGAAACTATAACTGCCGAGGATGGCCCCTTCCACGGCTTTGCCCAAAAACACTACCGCCTCAGCCGTGTTCAGCAGGACGGATACCCGGCCCAAACCATGATCCTTAGCCAGGTGGATCGAGCGCGCCACAAACGTTTTGAAGTTTTCCCAGAGGTTGTAGCCGGGGTTCAGCGCCGTTGAAAAGACCAGAAGGTTGCGAGCTGCACCGCGCGAATCCATAGACGTGAAGTACTCCTTCTTGAGCCGCTTTGCCTCCACATCACTAGCCACGCGGCGGACGACTTCGTCCAGAGGCGAACCCCGCAGATCGTGAAATCGCGTGTGCGAATCCAGAATGACAACGAGCAGGTCCGTGCGGATTTGCGAGGGTCGGTCGTATGAGAGCTGGATCTTCATATGGTCTCCTTGCTATCGAAATGTAGCAAAGGATTGCGATTTCCCGGAACTGTTTCGATAAGAAACATCTGTCCCGGGGTCCTTGCAGCGAATCGTTACAGTCCAGCCATAACACGTACTG
>QHXC01000501.1:0-2224 GCA_003222815.1 Acidobacteriota bacterium
GAAAAAAGGGGGGAAACCTTATGCGGCCAGTATTGGTTGCAGTTTGCGTATTGCTCATTGCGTCAGTCGCGTTTGCCCAGAGTGACCGTGGCACCGTTACCGGGACCATATCCGACCAGACGAACGCGGTGATTCCAGGTGCAAGCATTGTCGCCGCGAACACCGAAAACGGAACGCGGTTTGAGACGATCAGCACCGAGACAGGCAATTACACGCTCACGCAGTTGCCGGCCGGTATCTACCAGTTGTCGGTCGAGCTGCCTGGGTTTAAGAAGTATGTCCGGCAGGGAATCACGGTCCAGGTCGCTCAGACATTGCGTATCGATGTCGCCCTTGAGGTAGGAGCGAATACGGACGAAGTCACGATTACGTCCGACGCTCCGCTGCTCCGGACGGAAAGCAGCGACGTGAGCTATGTGATCAAGGCTCCGGATCAGCTTCCTATATTTGGGGTCGGAGGCAACCTGTCCGGAAGCGCCGGCATTCGGAATCCATACGCCATCATGCAGATGATTCCCGGCTCGAGCTGGGTACCCAATAGCATCGTCCGCCTCAACGGCACTCCTGCCAACACGCAATCCTGGCGAGTGGAGGGTCAGGACGCATCCAATTCGGGAACGCCCGGCGTTCCAGCTCAGAGCCAGCCCAGTGTGGATGCGATTCAGGAAGTCGCAATTCAAACCAGCAACTTTGCTGCTGAATATGGCCAGGTGGGTGGAGGTGTCTTCAATGTGACGATGAGATCGGGCACCAATCAGTTCCATGGGACTGCGTACGAGTATTTTGTGAACGAAGCCTTCAACGCGGGGAACCCGAACGTCACTGGCGACCCGGCCGGCAATCCCCGGCCGCGAGCGAGGAGGAACGATTACGGCTTTACTGTGGGCGGTCCGATCAAGCGTGACAAAACCTTCTTTTTCGGGGGCTTTGAGCAGTTCCGCGAAACCACAGTTGTCAACAACCAGTTTCAAACGGTTCCCACGGCGGCCTATCGAAATGGTGATTTCTCTAAGGGATTGGTTTTCAATCAGGATGGGAGCCCCCGTATCCTTACTACCTCTGTAGGCTGCCCGATCGCCACTCCCGCGCCCTGCCCGATTCTGGACCCGCTGGGTCGACAGATGCAGGAAGGCATGATTTACGATCCGGCCACAACGAAGACCGCGGCCGATGGCCGTGTGTTTCGAGATCCATTTCCGAACAACATTATTCCCAGGGACCGTTGGGATCCGGTCGCCGTAAAAATCCAGGCGCTGTTTCCACCGACGAACGGGCCCACCGCCAACGGGCTCACGCAGAACTATATAAACCCATACACATATTCAAGGATCACCGAAGTTCCGTCCGTGAAGATCGATCAACTGATCGGCAACAAGGGAAGATTGAGCTTCTTTTGGCAGCGTACGAAGACAACGAACCCAAACGGTAATACGATTTTTGGCAGATCCGACGGCTTGCCGGACCCGATCACAGAAGCGCTCGGCACCTTCCAAAACGCGCCTCTCTACCGGCTGAACTATGACCACACTCTGTCGCCGACACTGCTATTGCATTTGGGCGCCGGCTATCGGAGCAATTATTTCTTCGTTCCATCGGTTACCAGGGATGGAAAAGTCACGAATTACAACGCCGAAAAAGAACTCGGCTTGCGCGGAGGCATCGAAGACAAGTTCTTCCCAACAATGTCGGGATTTCTTGCGACCAACGGCACAGGCGGGATGAAGACGATCGGTTCAGAGGCAGGGACAACTCAAATTACACAGAGCCCGACCTTCAACGCGACGCTCAACTGGGTCAAAAACAACCACACCTACAAATTCGGCTCCGAATTCCGCACCGAGGGATACCCTCCCATCGTCGATGGGAACACCGATGGTGTATACACGTTCTCCGCGGCAGAAACGGGCCAGCCTTTCCAAACCGCGCCTGTCAACGGAGCCAACGTCGGATTTGGTTACGCCAGTTTCCTTCTGGGTCTGGTCGATCAGGTCCAGATGTCTAACCCAACTCATCCGCGAACGGGGAAGAAACAACTCGGCCTTTATGCCCAGGACACCTGGAAGGTGACCCGCAGATTCACGCTGGATTATGGTCTGCGATACGACTATTCAACTTACTTGCGCGAGCAGTATGGACGTGCCCCGGAGTTTTCGCCCACAACGATACACCCGACCTTGGGTATTCCCGGCGCTGCGATATATGACGGACACGGGCCAGGCCGCTG
>QHXC01000501.1:2241-5733 GCA_003222815.1 Acidobacteriota bacterium
AACTCTTCTTCGGGATTAGCCGGCTCATCTGCCACCACCGTCGCCCCGAGTTTCGGGGTCCCGGTCACGACCTTGTCGGCCGGGCTCCCACTCTCATTTAGGCCCGCACCGTGGCCGAACTACGACGCCGGGTATTATCCAACCTTTCCGCGCAACGGCGTTCCTAATCCCGGACCCGGTCCGGTATGGATGGATCCCAATGCCGGGCGGCCCGCACGGCAGTACCAGTGGAGCGTGGGATTCCAGCGTGAAATCACACAGAATTTGGCCGTGGATGTGACCTACGTGGGGAACCGAGGAATATGGTGGCAAGCCCCCGCGCTCCTCAACCTCAACGCGAACACACCGGAACGCCTGAAGTCGTTTGGGCTCGACATCAATAACGCGGCGGACCGGGCGCTGCTTTTGTCTCGGATGGATTCGCCCGCGGTGGTGGCCCGCGGGTTTAAGGTTCCGTACGCCGGTTTTCCCACCGGTCAACTCTTGGCTCAAGCCTTGCGGCCATTCCCTCAGTTCGCCGGGATACCCTCGGCATTTAACACGTTCCCGGTTGCGATTCCTGTCTATTGGAACCCGATGGGCAAGACCTGGTACGACGCGTTGCAAGTGAAGGGGACCCAACGGCCCTCTCATGGTCTGACGCTCCTCAGCACATTTTCCTGGTCGAAGTCGCTTAGCCTGGGTTCGGAGGTGGGCGAGCCCAACCCGGGTAGTTTCGGCAACGCGCAGTTCAACAACGTGTTCGACCTGAAGACGAATAAATACATCTCCGGTTACGACCAGCCGTTCTTGTTCAATCTTTCGGTGAATTACACGACACCGAAAATTAGCACGAACAAAATACTGTCGTCGGTGCTCGGCAGTTGGACGTATGGCGTCTTTGTGCAATACGCGAGCGGCATGCCTTTGCAGGTGCCCAATGCCCAGACCAGTCTTGATTCGTCCCTGTTCCAGGGCCCGAGCTTCGCCAACCGCAAGCCCGGCAAGCCCCTCTTTACCGTGGATCTCAACTGTCACTGCTACGATCCAAACAAGACTTTTGTGCTGAATCCAAATGCGTGGGAAGACCCTCCGGTCGGACAGTTTGGCAGCTCGGCCGCCTACTATAGCGATTACCGGAAGCAGCGCCGTCCAGCGGAAAACATGAATCTGGGCCGCACCTTCCGGATTCGAGAAGGCATGACCTTCAGTCTGCGGATGGAACTCTCCAACGTGTTCAACCGCGCATACTGGGCCGACCCCACCGGGACCTCTCTCACGAACGCGCAGCAATTGCAGACACGGCTGCCGAACGGCATCACAGCCGCGGGTTTCGGGAGAGTCCTGGCTACCGCACCCACAGCCTTCGGCAGCACCCTGAACCTCGCGCCGCGGCAAGGCCTTCTGATTGCCCGCGTCACATTCTGAGGACGTGGCGTATTCGGGACGGAGGAAGAATTCGGGACTTCGGAATTTTCCTCCGTCCCGAAATGCGGCTGGCCGCATCGAGACCAGGAAGAGTATCCCCCCGCAAAAGGCAAGTTTTTTCCTTTCCCCCCTATATAGCAGTCCGCCCTTGACGAATTTGGAAGGCTAGTTGGACAATTTAGATCTCGCTCTCTCTTAACCCACTCTTATGGTACTGGTCCTCGGTCGGAGGGTAGGTCTGAGTCAGTGTTCGGATGCCGAGTTGTGGAGTGATAAATCGATGCGTATTGGCAAAGGCGAACCGCGCAGAGACCCGTTTCTATCGACCGCAACCGTCGCCAGATGGTTAGGCGTGTCGGCTCGAACGATCTGCTTCTGGGCAGAATGCGGCGAGATTCCTGCGCTGAAAATCGGGCGACAGTGGCGCTTTCGCGAAGAAGAGTTACGACGATGGCTGGATGGCGAGGAATCGCGGATCGTCCCCCTCCAGGTCGTGAAGCGTAGTGTTGGTTGATCAAAGAGATCAGACCAAATGCGGCAATTGCGGCAACTGCGGCAACTGCGGCATACCATTCCGCGAGACATCCCCGAGAATGGTTGTACTGTCGCGATCGAAGCGGCGAATTCAAGGAGGTGTATATTATGATGTTCGATCCGTTTGCACAGACCAGCTCTTGGGGATACGGCTTGTATGGGGGAACGCCACCGTATGGCTATGGTCCTCAACAATTGTTTCCAACGCTCACCGGGTTTGGAGTGAGTCCGCAGTTCTCTGGATTTGGTTTTCAGGGAGTGAACCCCTGGGCTCAGGGGATCTTGCCGTTCGCCCAAGGCGGGGTACTGCCGCAGCTCTCACCCCAGGTTTGGCTCGGAGGCCAAACGCCATTCGGACAATTCAACAACCCCATCGTTCAACAGGTCGCACAGCAGATTCCGCAGCTGGTGTACCAGGCTCAACAGATCGCGCAGCAGGTTCCGCAGTTGGCACAGCAGATTCCGCAGTTAATCCAGCAGAATCCGCAAATTGTCCAGCAGGCACCTCAACTGCAACACATCCCGCAACTTTTACAACAAGCCGCGCTCATCGCGCAGCAGGTCCCCCAGTTGCTGCAGGCGCTTAGTGTTTCGCCACAGCTCCAGGCTGGCGCTGGAGGCTACAGAGCGTTTTAGTGACTGATCGATCCAGATCACGTAACAAGAAATCGAAACAGGGTGCGGCTGTTCCGCGAGGCCCGCGGAGTGGCCGTGCCCCGATTTTGGAGGACACACCCATGAGCACGTTACCTTTTGGACTGCGGCCGCCCGTTGAGGGATTGAGAGTGACGGGAGAAGCAGCCCGTGAGACCCCGCCCGAAGTGATCGAACTCAGTTTCGATATTCACGGAATGGGATCGACTGCAGCGTTTGCGCTGCAGGATTGTGCGATCCGGATGATGCAAATTGGTCAGGCTCTCACGAGCATGGGCATTCCGCAGACCGATCTACAGGCCGGGGCGATGACCGTTCGCTCCAGCCAAGTGCCGGCACCGACAGCGAACTTGCTCGGCGGCTTGCGGCCGCTCCTCAATCCAGGCTTGGGCAGCTTTGGCTCGATCGTGCCGTTTACTCCTGCTCTTCCTCAAGCCCGCCAGACATGCGGATATGACGTGTCCAGCTCAGTCAAGGTATCCGTGCGCGACACGGCACGCCTGGCTGAGGTGGTCGACATGGTTATGGGATCCGGCGCAAATGTTCTGGCGAGCTTCCGATTCCGGCTGCATGACGAGCAGGCTCTTCGACGCGCCCTTCTCGAAGAAGCAGTCCGCGAAGCCCGCGACAAGGCGGAAATCCTGGCGGCCGCTGTGGGAAAATCAGTAGGCAGGCCTGCATCGATCGATGAAGACTTCAGGGTATACCAGCCTCATCCTGTTTATGCCGACGGAAATACGCAGAATCTGTCGGTAATGCCGACGTTTCCGGCGAGTATTACACGTTACCCCTTTATGGGTGGACAGCTCACATTCCTTGCCAGTGTGAGCGTGACGTATCAGCTGCAGTAGATGGTTATGGAGCACGCCCTTCTGAGGCGGGGGCGTTGCGTGTTGT
>QHXC01000502.1 GCA_003222815.1 Acidobacteriota bacterium
CTGCGGTACACCGGCACCCGCGTCGCTGTGTCCACCTCGGGCAGAACTGAGGAGGCTCAAGTCTTCACAACCGTCCTGGACGAGCAGATTCAAGTCTACCTCATCCGCGCGGATCGGTACTTCGACAGAGATTATTTGTACGCAACTCCCGAAGGCGACTACGCCGACAACGCCGAACGGTTTGCTTTCTTCGCGCGGGCCGCCCTGGAACTACTCGGCGGCATGGATTTCCCGGACGTTTTGCATGCGCATGACTGGCAAGCGGCGCTCGCTATCGCGCTCCTGAAAACGCAGCCTGAACGCTATCCGAGTCTGGCCTCCATCAGAACGGTCTTCACGCTCCATAATCTTGGTTACCAGGGATTATTTTCGCCCGACCAATGGCACCTGCTGAATCTGGACCCGGCCCTCTTTAGTCCCGAGGGTCTGGAGTTCTACGGAAAGATCAACTTTCTCAAAGGCGGCCTGGTTTTTGCGGAAGCGTTAACCACCGTGAGCCCAACTTATGCGCAGGAAATCCGCACTTCCGAGTATGGCTTTGGACTGGAAGGTATCTTTCAGCAGCGGTCCGCCAATCTGGTCGGCATTATGAATGGAGTCGACTATAAAGTCTGGAATCCGGCCACCGATCCATTTATCGCGCAACAGTACACCGCCGAGGATCCGTCAAGGAAGCGCCCTTGTAAGGCGGCCCTCCAGGCGGCCTTCGGACTTGCTCAGGATTCCGACATTCCGCTTCTTGGCGCCGTGTCCCGCCTGACATCTCAGAAAGGCTTTGATCTTCTGGAGGCTGCCCTTGATGAATTACTTCACCGGGATGTTCAATTCGTTCTCCTGGGAACAGGTGATGCACAACACCAGGATTACTTCAAGACTGCGGCCGCACGGTATCCGGGAAAAGTGGGCGTGCGGATCGCCTACGAAGAAGCGCTGGCCCACAAGATCGAGGCGGGCGCAGATATGTTCCTGATGCCTTCACGCTACGAGCCGAGTGGTCTAACGCAGCTTTACAGCTTGAAATACGGAACGATCCCGGTAGTTCGCGCCACCGGGGGACTCAAAGACACCATCGAGGAGTTTGATCCGGCAACCGGCAAAGGTAATGGCTTCTGCTTCGAGCCGTTTGAGGCTTCGGCGTTCCTGGCAGCCGTGAACCGGGCTTTGGCCGTCTTCCAAAATAAAAATCAATGGAAAACATTGATGACGAATGCCATGACGGCCGATTATTCGTGGAGCCGGTCCGCCAGCGAGTACCTCAATTTATATAGGCGGCTGCTCAAGGAATGAACGTGTAATTCCATCGAGCGAAACGATCGGAGAATCCGCCGTCGCCAACCAATATGTCAAAACCCTTTTCCAGTTCCCGTCGGAAAGCTTCAAGGTCAGCCACTGCATCCAACGCCCTGTGGATGGCTTCGGTTTCAGTAGATGCCTTGAAAATACGCTTCGCGCGGTCGATCTTCGCCTGATCGAGCAGGAGGTTCTTGCGCCGAATATACACTGATTTCCCGGCTTCCGGATGTCGTGACACTCTTGCTTTGCTCACGAGCACTCCTCCGTAATCTGTATATTCTAACCTATCATCTGTATGGCACAGCCGCCAAACCTCGCGCGCTCGCTGCGGCGGGCGGCATTGCTATCGCGCTGGCTGCCATTTACATCGGAGAGGGGAGTGCGCCCATCAATGAAATGTCGCGAAGCCGCTGAACGCACATCTTTGTTAGGTATTGCGCATCGGCGATTACGTATATCAAAACCGCGGCGAGGCTTCCGCTGTTATGAAATCAGCAACAACCGATACGCAACCGCCAACAAAAATGTGCATTGAGCCATTGCCGATAACCCGACATTTTGCGCAGTTATTTTTCCGTTAGCTCTTAGCTGGGCGCAGACGGGGTGGTTCGTTCAACTCCGACTAGACTCTAACGGTAGCTTGAACGAACCACCCCGTCCGCGCCTTCTAAAAGAACGGGAATATTTTTTGATGGCGCGGCCACCCCTCCTTTGCCAAGGAGGGGAGTTTTCGCTTCGTAACAATCTCCAACCTGAGTTCATGCGAGCGTCTCAAACGGATTAGTCGCGCGAGATATTCCGGGGCACAGCACGGATGGCGTTCGGACGAGCCAGACCGCTTCTCGAGATCACCCGGGTCAGTAGAGCTACGCCAAGTAGCGCCAGCAAGACATAGATCATCACGCGACTCGCGCCAGCGTCCATTCTTGCCGGCTCAGCAGTGGCTTCGGTTGGCTTGGTTTCGGCCGGTGCGTCGACGTGAGAAACCTTTGGAACTGCCGGATCGGCTTTGCTCTCGGTGGAGGCGGCCGCATCCAATTGTGGGACCTGACGCTCAACAGCCGGGGCGGAAGCCTCCTCCACACGTGGTTCGACCGGCGGCATCGGCACCGGTTCGGCAATACTCAGCGCACTTGAGGGCGAACCGTGCAGTGAAGCGTGGACATTCCGAACAGCCACGGGCTTCTGCAAATCCAAAGCAAAGCGCGGAACCTCGACGCGAGGTTCAATCGGACGCGTCAGTACAGGCTCGGCAACACTCAGCAGGCGCGATGACGGTCGCGACAGCGGAACGCGCACATCACGCGTCACGAAAGTCTTCTGCAGGTCCAGCGCAAAGCGTGGAATCTCCGCCAGAGGCTCGATTGGCGGCATCAGCACGGGTTCCGATGCCTTCAGCAGGAGCGAAGGCAAGGCGCGCGTTGGAGCGTCGAGGGCGTGAAGAACAGGAGTTTTCTGTAGATCCAACGCAAACCGAGGTACTTGCACGGGTGGTTCCGCAGGAGGCAAAGGCGCTTCAACAGATTCTGGATGACTCAAGGACAGCAACGTTGCGTTTGACGAATCAAAGGACGGTAGATTCACGATCACCGGCGGCGGCACCAGAGCGCCGCGCGGGGTGGATGTGTCCGGCTCCGCGGCCTTCACGAAAGGCACGATTGCCGATCGTTTGGTCTCCGCGTTTGACGAATCAAAGGACGGTAGATTCACGATCACCGGCGGCGGCACCAGAGCGCGCGCGGCTGAAAGGTTTTCCTGAGCCTTGGTGTAGCCCGGATAAAGCGCGCCAAGATTATTAAGCGCGACTTCAGGACTACCCACCTGCTGCATCTGGGCCAGAGCCGCTTGTGGATCTCCCATCTCACCAAAAACGATTCCGAGGTTGTTTCGCGCTTCCACCAGGCCGGAGTCCAAAGACAACGCCTTTTCAAATGCCGCCTTTGCTTCACCCAGACTGTTCGTCAACATATAGGCGTAACCCAGGTTGGCAAGCACGACCGGCACGTCCGGGGCGAGTTCCAACGCGAGCTTGAAGCTGGTCACCGCATCGTTGGGCGCATTGCGGTGGAGATGGATCTTGCCCATGAGCTCATAGGCATCGGCGGATTGCGGATTGATCTCAAGTGCCGCATTCGCATGTTCGCGCGCCTGGATGTAGTCTCCCCACGTGTCCCAAATGCGGCCTAATCCCAATTCCGCCTCGAAATCACGCGGCGCCACAGCTTTGATTTCGTTGAAGAGTTGGTACGCGCTCCACGGCAGTCCGGCGCGGAGATACGCGGCTGCCAAAGTCTTTCTGGATTCGATATCCTGGGGACCGATTCCGATGCGGGCGTCCAGCCGCGCCAGTTCAGGATCGGAATCCAGCAGTTTCCGCCGCAATTCTTCGGCCTCGCCGGTAATTCCCTGCTCGGTTTTGTAGACGGTACGAATGTAGTCGGTAAGCGATTGTGCAGCTTTGTCCGATGATCCTGTGCTCGAATGCGGTATCCCGGCAGTCTTCACCGAATGTTGCATACAACTGGAGACCAGCAGCTGAATGATCATGAAGACCACTAAGCGGGGCTGACGTCGTGTCATGAATTTCCTCTTCCTTTTGTAGTGGGGAGTTTCAACTGTAGCGGCGGTCTATGACCGCCAACGATTTTCTAAATTGCTTCCAGCCCAAAATTGTTTTTCAAACTGATCCACTACCCTATCTATTGCCCTGCCAACATCGGCAAAAGGCTGCGCATGATCTGGATTACCGCCGGTCCGACGATGACCACGAAGATGGACGGAAATATAAACACCACCATGACCGGTATCATTTTGACCGGCAGCTTGGCTGCGCGTTCCCGGGCGCGCTGTCTTCTCTTGAGACGAAGCGAATCGGCAAACACTCTCAGGGCTGTCCCAACACTGGTGCCGAAGCGGTCGGTCTGAATGAGAATGGCGACTAGAGCCTTCATGTCGTCGGATGCACATCGCTCAGCGAGATTTCTGAAAGCGTCCTGCCGGGTTCGTCCCATATTTATTTCGATGTTGCGCAACTTAAATTCATCTGAAAGTTCCGGATGGGGTACCTGAAGCTCCTCTGCGATGCGCATGAGAGACTGATCCAATCCCAAGCCCGCTTCCACGCACACTACAGCCAGATCGAGGGCATCTGGAAGCGACAGTTGAATGGCGTCCTTCCTGGTGAGGATTTTGTTCGCCAGCCACCTGTCCGGCAGAAGCACTCTTAAAAAGACGCATAGCGCTGCCATGACGAGGGTGTTTTTATACAACAATCCGGTGACGAGGGTTATGAAGAGAAACATCAAAACCATGCCTACCTGAGCGCCATGGAACAAGATCACCGCGTCTTTGCGCCGGTATCCGGCTTGGACGAGCCGCTTTTCGTGCCGGGAC
>QHXC01000503.1 GCA_003222815.1 Acidobacteriota bacterium
AGCCCGTAGGTCGTGGCCCTCCAGTGATCGCCCTGGGGCAGCCGGGTTCCGAGAGTGAACGCCCCGGTCACGTCAAAGTAGCTGTTGGGCGTGCACGCCATCCGGATGCCGATTTCGCACTGAGTGAACCCCTTAGGGGAAGTGAGATTGGACGCCACCCGGTTGACGGACAGGCGGAACTGCTGCACGGCGGCCGGACTGATCAGATAGGTCGAGCCCAGCGCATACGAATGGATCAGGTTTTTGTAGCCGTTCCCGTTGATCCCTCCGCCGCGGTCGGCGTATGCCAGAATGCTCTCATTGGGGTTGGCTTCGCCCGCGTGAGGCTGATTAAACTTGTTAATGACGAAGCGCCCGAACAATGAATGTTTGTCGCTCACCTTATAATCGGTGCGCCCGACGTACTGGTGTTCATCCGAGATACTCCGCTGGCTGAAGCGGACCTCCCCGCAGGGATTGTCGGGCGTCAGATTGATTCTTCTGACGACCTCCAGCGCTGGAGCAGCGTACCGGCTGGGGTCGATCCGGTTGTTGACGAACCCGCCGCGGTTCAGGTTAATGCCCGAGCATGCGTTGAACGCCGTCCAGTCACCGTCCACGAGCATCGCCCTGGTGGGAACGAATGCGCGGCTCGATGCGGGGTCCTGTCGCAGAAGCGTGCCCTGATAGCCGCCGAAGAAAAACAGCCGGTTCGGCACAACCGGACCGCCGATCGTTCCGCCGAACTGGTTGCGCTTGAGCGTGCTGCCCGTCTGGGAGAAGTACTGTCTCGCGTTAAACAGGTCGTTGCGGACGAACTCGAACAGGTTCCCGTGAAAGGCGTTGGTGCCCGACTTGGTCACCATGTTCACTCCGCTTCCCTTCGCGTTCTCCGCCGAAAGCCCAGCGGTTTCCACATTGAACTCCTGGACCGCGTCGGGAAAGGGCACCGGCATGGCGGCCGCGTTGATGTAGTTGTTGTGGGGGGCGCCGTCCAGCGTGTAGCTCGTTCCGAAGCCGACGCCGCCGCCCACCGAAACCCACGGCAGGTTAGAGCCTCCGGTGTTGAAGCGCGCCGTGGCCGTCTGGACGGCTCCACCGGCAAGCGTGATCAGGTCGGTCACGCTCCGGCCGTTCAGCGGCAACTCGAGAATCCGCTGGTTCTCAATGACCTGGCCTACACCGGCGTTCCGTGTCTCGACGAGCGCGGCGTTGGCTTGAACCTCAACCTGTTCGCTGACCTGTCCGACTCCCAGCACCGGATTGATGGCAAGATTCGCGTTCACCTGCAGCACCATTCCCATTTGCACAAAAGTTCGGAATCCTGCCAGCGCGGCCTCTAGCCGGTATGGGCCAAGAGGCAAGTTGGGCAGCGAGTAAGATCCCGTCTCATTCGTCACCGTTGTGCGAACTACGCCTGTTTCAGTCTGTGTAGCCGTAACTTCCACACCCGGTAACACCGCCCCACTCTGGTCCCGCACTGTACCGCTGAGCTGTGCTGTAGCTTGAGCCCAGCCAGTCACAGAACTCAAGATCGAAACAATCAATATAAGATGTAGCCTTAATACGATTCGCTCCATGGTCCCTTCCTTCTCGACATTGGGAGTGTTCTCGGATCGCACACTTCCGTCTCGTGGGCTTTCTAATTTGCTCGTGGTGCGTTTTCTATCGATTTGACAATCTCATCTGTGATTTCCTGAGTCACATGACCGTTCCTTAAGGCTGGCTAACGGATTGCCGCTGAGCCGCCGCGCTTTTCAGCGGTCGGCTTCAGCGGCGTGTTAGTCGGCTTTGCGACACGAACGCGCGTGAAGAGCTCCGCACGCGACGATTCGGAACCAAAGAGGAGGAAACTGTCGAGCTCGCCCATGTAATCACTCCTTCTCGGGATCGAGATCGACGCGCACGGTGGCTAACTCCGTGCCGAACAAGCGAACCAGCCGCGCGTTGAACGGGTTGAGCTCCCGTTGTCGGGAGATGGGGTCGTCGTCGAGCATGAGGTAGGCCGCTCCCTGTCGCCAGCGGCCGTTTACCTTCACCCGCACGCGCGGGTTTGCCATGATGTTGCGCACCCAGTTGGAGTGGCGACCATGTTCCGCGATGATCCAGAACGTGTCGCCCTTAAGGCCGTTGCCCACTGGCGTTCGCCGAAGACGGCCGCTCTTGCAGCCCACGGTCTCGATAAGCGCCGGGGCGCGGGGCCGGCCGGCGATGAGCCGAACGATAGGATTCCAGAAGTAGTGGGCGCCAGCGGAAACGAGTCGTCGCTTCAGTGCGCTCATCGCGTTACTCCTTTAGCTTGGCCGGCTAACGATTCTGCCGATTAACCCGCGCCGAGGCTCGCGTCTTTTGCGAGCCGAGGGAACCGCTGCGGAAGCCAGCGACCGCAGCGGCGACGGGTTCATCGGCGTGTTATGCAGAAATTTGCTCGAAAGAGAAGGCGGGAATGCCAGCACGGTCACTCGCGTGTTCGACGGTGATGCCACAGATGTTGCCTTCTCGATCAATATCCAAGAGAGTGTTCTTTTCGAGATCGCGAGTCTCGGCTACTTCGACCGGCCGAAACTCAATGTAAAGCGTATCGGTGTCTTGGAAATACTTAATCTTCACGGCTTAAAAGACCTGTCGAAGAATGCATTGTGCACGGTTTCACCATCTGACAGAAGTATAACCCGCAAATACTTCCCTTCCATTTCTGGAATCTGCACCCACCGCCGGATACGACCGTCCGTTTGAACCACTTCCTTCACAGGCGGGTCGATGGCTCGCTGAATCCATTCCAACCCGCCCCAGAGAGTCGTCTAACGCAATATGAAAGGGCGCCTCCTTCTCGTAGCGTTTGTTGTTTGCCGATTCAAACTTACTACGAGATCAGGAGCGCCCTTTCATATTGCGTTATGCGGCCAGTGGATTAGGATACAACTCTCCCTGTGCTGTTGACATTCCCGTCGCAATCGAAATATACGAGATAGATTGGGCTCGGGGCATACAAACATTGAACCGAGAGGTGTCTATTCCGTCTCAGAGATAGGTGGCAACGCGTCATTGATGCTTTTCTTCGCAACCGATACACTTAGTTTCCTGACGGCTCTTGTTATCCGGGTCACGCCGACACTCTTCTCTGTGGTGAAGACAATTCGATCCGTCACGGTGACACATTGGTTTATCGCAGAGCAACATTGCTTCTTGAAATTGCAACATTGATTTGCTGCGAAGTTAATTTGTTTTGTCGCGTGGAAGTCGCTCTCCATCAATGAGGTAGCGCCCGCCACTCCGGCGACACATTGCTTTGGCTTAAAGTCATATTGCTTTTTGAAATTGCAGCA
>QHXC01000504.1 GCA_003222815.1 Acidobacteriota bacterium
TCCCATTACAGAGAAGATTTCACCGTTCCCTATCGCGCGAAGCTGACGGGCCTGGTGGCTGGGCACAGTTACACGATTCCGATTGAATGGGACACCACCAAGGGCGGACTGCATGCCCAGGATTTTCTCCAAACGTTTAATGTCACGGAGACGACGGTGGACGCGTGTTTCGGCGGAGTCTGCCCAGTGGGTTCTCCAACGACCTTCCCGATTCCGATTGATTCCAACGTCAACAACTCGACTGGTCTACACCCGACACTGAACTACCTTCCCTCGAATCCAAACTTTCAGTTCCTTATGTGGGGCGGGACGATCACAGGCACCAGCGGTTATACCGTAAGCCAGGGATCTTATTCCTCGGGCGCATATTCTTCGGACAGTTCTACCTCGCTCCTTGTGACCTTCACGGCCAGTAGCACGTCGGCCCTGTTGGCATGGGGCGGCCACATCTCGACGCACTCGGACTGGGGCGTCGGCTTTACCGCCGTGAACATCTCTGGTTCGGCCTATCACATGCGTCTCGGCAGCGCCGTGAATAACGACTTTCATGACAACACGGACAACAGCAGCTCGACGTTAGGCAACCAGGATCGGTCCATGAAACTGTTGGCCAACGCCTTTTCCAGCCGACTCAAAGTGATCAAAGTAGGGAACCCGACAGATGCGAATAGCGTGTTCCCGTTCACGTTGACCCAGCCGCAGGGCGCCACATGCGACACCGCGTTTGCGCTCGCGGCGAATGGAAGCAGCACAACTTGCGACCTGATTTCGGTCAACGGACAATTTACAATCACAGAGACGCTTGCCGGGCCAGGTAATTTCAAGTGGGGGCTGACGAGCATTGCTTGCACCAGCGTCGGCAGCCCGCCGGTTTCCGTTTTCACGGTTAACCAGACCCTACCGGTGAATGCTCCAACCCCCGGCTCGGTGACTTTCAATATTGATACTACTTTCCAGCAGGACGTCTTCTGCACCTTCACCAACAAGCACAAACCTACATTGCAGTTGACGAAGGTCGTACATAACAATTTCAGCGGTAATGCGCAGCCGGGCGACT
This sequence comes from Acidobacteriota bacterium, assembly GCA_003222815.1. Taxonomy (GTDB): domain Bacteria; phylum Acidobacteriota; class Terriglobia; order 20CM-2-55-15; family 20CM-2-55-15; genus 20CM-2-55-15. The sequence goes on from QHXC01000504.1 coordinate 1,058, forward strand.
TTAACTTCCATGTGTCCGGGACGCAAGTGCTCGACTTGAATGGGAACGCCGTCAACTCCAATGACATCCTGAAAAGCGGAACGACCGTCATGATGGACGGCGGGGCTTCCTTCACCGCGACCGAGGATTCATATTACGGCTATGAAAAGGAGTCGGAAAACGGCTGCACGGGTACCCTCAACTTCAACGAGACCAAGACCTGCACCATCACCAACAAAGACGTCCAGCCGAAGTTGACGGTCATCAAGCATGTGATCAACAACAGCGGCGGCACGGCGGTGGCGAGTAACTTTACCATGTTGGTGAGCGGCACAAATGTCAGCTCTTCCTCCCTCGCCGGCAATGAAGGTGGCACGACGGTTACCTTGAGTCAAGGCAGCTTTAACGTGACCGAAAGCGGCCCCGCCGGCTATGGCGCAACTTACGTGGGTTGTACCGGCACGGTCCATGTAGGTGACAACCCAGTCTGCACTGTTACCAATGACGATATCGGACCGAGGCTCAAGGTCATTAAAAACGCGATCGGCGGGAACGCAACTTTCCCGTTCAGCATTAGTCCAAACATCAGCTCCAGCATCGCGACAACAGGCGGCAGCGGTGGGGACCCCTTCGCTCAACCGCCGGTCCCCCCAACACCGGGCACGGGCGATACTGGCTATTGGGATATACCTGCCGGCACTGTCATCGTCGCGGAGGATTTGAGCGGGCTCCAAACCGCCCCTGCATGGCATTTCACGAGCGTGAGCTGCCAGGAAGACACGAACCCCCCGACGCCCATCACGGTGGCGCAGAATCCCTCGGTGACCGTCAACAACTTGCTACTGGCACACAACTACTCTTGCACCTTCACCAACACACAGGATGCCGACATACCATTCTTGAAAAAGGTGAACGGCAGCACTCCGTCTTGCAATTCCGATACGAAGGTCTGCACCGATCCTGTTTCCGGCCAGACGATTCCTGTGTTCACGATGGCGATGTTCCCGCAAGGGACTTATCCGCCGTCAACGCCTCTTGGTTCAGTTACTGGTCCGCCCTTCCAGGCGTCCCTTCCGGGAGCTGCCGGTAGCAGCTTCACGATCTGCGAAACGGGACTGCCGGCCGGCTGGAATCTGGCCACGGGCGACGTGACGATTGTCGTGACGATGTTTGGCGGCGCCACGGGGACAATCACACCCAACCCCGCAGTGTCGAATCACGATACAGTAACCCCGGCTTCCGTGAATCGCTGCTTCGATATCACGGTTCCAGCAGGGGCGGACAAGATCGAGATCACTGTTAACAACAAGGCCGAGGGAAAGTTGAAGATCGTCAAGCAAGCCGACGGCGGCGACGATACCTTTACATTCGGCGTCAGCGGCGGGCCCACAGCTTTCAATAGCCCGATCTCTCTCAACACGGCCAACAACAATCCGGGCGCTCACCAGGACAGCACCTCCGAGATGCCTGCCCTGATTGGCAACTACACGATCACCGAGACCACCTTACCTAACGGCTGGTCTTTGAAGGATCTCATTTGCACCGGTCCGGACGGAGCGACTGTCTCTACCAACAAAGCAGCCAGCCAGATTACAGCGAAAGTTATTCCTGGTACGACCACCGTCTGCACGTACACCGACACAAAATTTGGCCACCTGATTGTAAAGAAGGTGACCGATCCTGCCAGTGACACGACGACGCAGTTCCCGATACTGGCGAGCGGCATCGGAACGATCACAGCTCCGGCCGCCCGGACATTGACGGGCGGCAGTTCGACCGACTACGAAGTGACGGAAGGGACCTACTCGGTGACGGAGACCGTGCCGGCGGGCTGGGACCAGACCGGCAACACCTGCACCAACGTCGTGGTGGCAACAGGGGAGGTCAAGACCTGCGAGATCACCAACACGCAGCGGGGGCATTTGATTGTTCAGAAGACCACCAATCCGTCCGGTGACCCAACCGTTTTCAGCATCAACGCCTCCGGAGGCGGTACGATCACGGGCGGTGGCGCTGGTTCAGTGACCGATGCGCTGGAGAAGAACTACGAAGTGACGCCGGGAACCTACTCGGTGACGGAGACCGTGCCGGCGGGCTGGGACATGAACACCAACCTCTGCCAGAGCGTCGTGGTGGGAGCAGGGGCGACTGTGACCTGCGAGATCACCAACACGAAGCGTGGTCATTTGATTGTTCAGAAGACGACCAACCCGGCGGGCGATCCAACATCGTTCAGCATCAACGCCACCGGAAGCGGCACGATCACTGGCGGCGGCGCTGCAACGGTGACCGACGCACTGGATAAGGACTACGAACTGACGCCGGGAACCTATTCGGTAACAGAGACCGTGCCGGCGGGCTGGGACATGAACAGCAACCTGTGCCAGAGTGTTCTGGTGGGAGCAGGGGAGATCAAGACCTGCGAGATCACGA
>QHXC01000505.1 GCA_003222815.1 Acidobacteriota bacterium
GCTCTTCGGCAACATGTCGGCATCTTTGGCAGTAGCACGTCAAAGCCGCGCCCGGAAAGAACTTTTGCCAAAATTACGGAAACGTCTTCGTCCAGATAGAGCTTCGCAAAATGGTTCATTTACCATGGATTGAAGGATGGACTTCATGATCCTCGACGCGGTTGACGTCGATGAATCGATCGACTTGTTCGCGGTGATCGGCATAATAGCTCAATGCATCGAAGACCTGGGCGAGACCGATCTGAGGCAGGTGATCAGGAATTTCTTCCGGGCGCACACCGATGCGCCACAGCTCGACGACCGCACGAACCGTCACACGAGTTTCCAGGATTACAGGTTCTCCGTTCGCGTCCGAAACAATATGGGGGTGGTCTGTCGCCCCGCTCATTGTGCCAGTATACCTCCGTCCTCAATGAAACGCAGTCCATCGTATGCATTCACCGATGAGCATCCATTCCGAAGGATTAACGAAGCTTGGGCTCTCGGTCTGATCCCATCTCGCGCCTGTTTTTGAGGATGCGAAGCAATTGAGCACGCGGCAATATTGGTACAGCCGCGCGCTTCAGGGACTAGAATCCGAAATCTATCGATAAACTGCTGGCGTCTACAGAGACCGCTCTGGAACAAATGACGCAACGGGCTCTTCAAACAGACCCGTGGCAGTTCGCCGTGCAAGTCGACTCGCTCAAAATACCTATAGAATACGCAAAGACGGCTACTCCGATGCCATCCAGACGAGCGCACCGTACATCTTCGAATTCTTCGACCAGCACTCCAAAGGTTCAGCCAGCAGCCATGGGCAGAGAGTGTTACCACTGCCACCAGTGGGTTGAGGATAGGGCGCAGCACGACTGCTGGACCACGACGGAAAGGGCGCTGACATTGGACCTTTCCGAGGACCTGATGGACGCATGGGAACGGTTGCGCGAAACCGCAAGCGAGTTTGGGGAACAGCGCATCTACGCGTCACACAACTCAATCATGTTTTCCCGAAAGGCTTGTTACTTCTTTGTTCGGCCGAAGAAAAAGTTTCTGGAGATTTGGTTTTTCCTGGGACGGAACCTCAAGGCGCCCATGGTGCGCAAGATTGTGCAATCTTCAAAACTCAAGGTGGCTCACATGGTTCAAGTGACTCACCGTGACCAGGTTGAGCCACCTCTGACCGAATGGCTTAAAGAGGCCTTCGACAATTCAGAACTCTTAAGCTCGAAACGCGAAGTGAAGTCCCGCAAGACAAAGTGATCGATTTTGCGAACCGGGCACCAGAATCCGGATCGTTTCATCCCGCTTGTTCAGCAGGAAGATCTGCAGGTCTTACCCTCTGCGAAACGCAGGTCTGATCGCGTTGCGTTGCTCCCTTCCTTGCTTGGCGCTCGGGGAGGTGCTGGAGGGCTATCCGCCGGCTTGGCGGATTTCCTGAGATCTGTTGAGCGATATTGGCCATCACCCCAGACAAGCACCTCAAGTTTGACCCTGGCCTGACCTCTTTGGATGATGACCAGTTTTTCGGCCGCGGCGCGCGAAAGATCGATAATGGCGCCCTCGCGCCGGTTCTTGCCATATGGCCCACGGTCCACGATCACGACGTTGACGGATCGCCTGTTGCCAAGGTTTGTCACGCGGACGACTGTACCAAAGGGATAAGTGCGGTGTGCGGCCATGTTTTTGTTGATGTCAAATATTCGGCCGCTAGCCGTCTTCCGGCCGTGAAAGCGGAAAGCATAGAATGTTGCGGAGCCGATTTGAGTTTTGAGGACTGGCTGATCGGCTGCTGACCCTTTCGCGGGATGCGCTGAGGGACTCGCCAGAGCAAGGACCGCTCCCGTGCCGATAATTCCTATACAAGTACATGTGCGGACTACAAATCGCATTGATGCCCCTGCAATCAAAACCTACTTCTGGCGTGCCATTGCGCATTGTGGCACCGGGACATGATCAACGTGTGAGGGATGCAGAGAGAGAAATGCGATCGGTACGAAGGCCGGCACATCGGTAGCGCCTCCGCTGTACATGAGACTGCTCACAATATTCCTTAATTGGAGTGCCGCAGCCATATCGGACACTACAGCCGAAGAGCATAGACCGCATTCCTTCGACGATGACCACAGCCTCCGGTAGAAACTCCATGCTTTCGCGGTCCTGACTCTTCGGCGGGAAAGCCACGCCAGTAGCGGGGTTTCGTTAAACCCAACACGATCTAGACAACCCCTGACACGCCGCTTCATGGACTTCACTTGGCATCAACGTTGCGTTCCTTGCTCACAACGGAGCAAAAAGCTCCTCAAAAGGAGTATCAAGATGTCACGCATGATTGCGGTGTTCGCGGTGATCGTGGTTTTCGCGGCGAGTGGCTTCGCCGCGGATCTGGTTTCAATGAAGCTCTGCCCGACAAAAGATTACGACTCGACCTCTCGGGAGTGCGCGGCTGGAAAAGGATTGGAAGGCAACTCGATTCGGATTGATCCCTCCAAGATCGGTTCCATTCAATTCTTAACAGCGGTGAAAACGTCCAAGGATGAAGAGATCTATCATGTATGGATCTTCGGAAAATCCTCGAGCAAAGTACTGGTTTACGACGTCACAACAAAAACTCTCCGAGAAGCCGACGCCTCTGAACTGACCTGGCTGAAAGAACGGAACATCGAAGGCGCCCGGGTCATCGTCAAAATGACTGCTTCGGCATCCGAGCGGTTCAGACTGCGAAGTTCAAAGACGCTAACCCCCGCGATGGTGGGTTTGTGGAAAATCCAGGTTTATGACGTAATGCAGACGAAGGCTCTCGGTGAGATGGAATTCACTGTGGCCCTGTCCGACAAAGGGATCACGGAGTAAAGGTCATTCAGGGGACGGTCGTCGATACCTTTGAAGCTCGACGCGGGAGCAAGGGCGAGGTATATCGCGCTCGCGATTCCCGCGTCGGCAGCGATTTCGTCGAAGGTCTACTGACTCGAACCAAGCAAGCAGGTGTAACTCGGCGGGTGTCATTGAAAAACGCACAAGGCTGAC
>QHXC01000506.1 GCA_003222815.1 Acidobacteriota bacterium
TCTGCTTGTAATCAAAGATGTCGTTGATGATCACGTTACCCGGCACCTGGTAGGACGTGTCCGTGCCTGTGCCTAGCACTAATTCTTTCTGCCAGGTGAAGGCCACTTGCCCCGTCAATCCGCGCGAGAACCGCTGGGTCGCTTTTGCCTGCAGTGAATCGTACCAGGTGTCGCCGAGCTCTGGTCCCAGGAACGGCGGTATTCCTATCCACTGCGGATGAGGCCGCAGCGCCTGGATGAGCGATTGATCCGATGGAAATCCGGGATAGACACTGTTTGAATTCGCAAGGTTCGGGAACCGGGCGATGACCTGTGGCGAGCGAATCGGTAGTGTCAAAAGAGCACGGTCTGCGGCATTCGTGATGTCGAGCCCCCACGTTGCCTTCAGGCTCTCGGGTGTGAGTGAGTTGTAGTTTTCTTTTGCCAACAGCGGCGCCGTCCACCACACTCCGCGGTTTCCCACATACGCAGCCTCGACCATCAGGTTGGGCATAACTTCGCGCTGCAAGCCGATGCTCCAGTGGATTTGACGAGGAGGCCTTCCCGCATTCCGGTCGATCGAGATGAATGGCGATTGAGGGGGCCGTAAGCCGGGAGCGATTTCGTAAGGATACTTCTGGCTAAAATCCGGGAAGAAGATCGACGGGTTACCAAACCGGTTGCCGTCCGCAAATGGATTCCCATCCGACAACGCATATTTAGTCAATGCATATCCCGGGACACCAAGCGTGTAGAAATCGGCAACGCTTCGCGTCAGGTTCCCAAGATTCGGGGCCGTTCCGTAAATCACTCCGGAACCCAAACGGAGTACCGTCTTGGCGTCGGAACCGATTTGATACGCAAGAGCGAATCGCGGCCCGAACGCGTAATGATAGTTGCGGTTGAAGCTGCAATTGCATGTGGCTTCATAGATCACCGACCCGGGCAAGTTATTCACGAGTGGGTTCGGCTTCTTGAAGTCGGCGCTCTGCATGCGGCCGTACTGCTCTTTAAGCAATGTGACGAAGTCATAACGCAAACCGTACTCGAGCGTCAGCTTGCGCGTGACTTTCCAACTGTCTTGAATGTATCCCGCCAGGGAATGGTTACCTAACCGAACATTGCTGACCAATGCAGCGTTTATGGTATTCGGATAGCCGAGCAAGAAGCTGGCATAGCCGAATCCCGTCGTGCCATTTAAAGGCTGGCCGTCCTCCCAGGGAAGACCGCTCTGCTGGGCCGAGAAATTGTAAACACCGGTCGCCCGTGAATAACTCACCGTTGGGAAACCCTCGATGATCAGTTCGCCGCCCATCTTGTAACTATGGTTGCCCTTGACCAACGTGAGATTGGTGTTCGCGGTGGGCTTGATATCTTTGAGGTATTTATCGAGCAAATTAAAGCCCATATTCGGCGAAAAACCACCTCTGCCGGCGTTAAAGATGCCGGCACCGACAGCGCCACCGGTAGACGGGATATTCGGAAACATATTGACGTAATAATTCTTTGCCCAACCGAGCTTGCTCTGATCGAAGTCCTGAAGGACCTGGGGCCAATTGTATTGGAAATAGCCAAGGCCCACGTGCAGCACCGTCGTCGGCGAGATTGTGCGGTCGTAGTTTACACGTGTCGTGTAGTTCACCTCGTCCTGCGAAATTGCTTCGGTAAAAGGCTGCGTGAAGCCATTTGCATTCGGCGATACGGTGTGGGTCTGGTGGAAGTACCAGGAGAGATGGTTCTTGTCGTTGAAGTTATGGTCGATCTTGAATGATGGGATCGTCGTGTGCCTGAAGTTTGTGTAACCGGGTATCACATAGTTGTTGACCACGTTGTTGTTAGTCGGCAACGGAATCATGGACTGAATTTTCAGCGCCACGGGATCCATTAGCTCCGGTGGAATGGTGTTATTCGCGAACGGATCCCGGATTCTGGAACCGTCTGGCGCGAGTCTTGTGGTTCTCGGATCGTAAATCGTATTTCCAATAACCGGCCGCCCCAGCGGATCCACAGCCGGTTGTCCATTCATGATGAGTTGAGGCAGGAGCGCCTGGCTGAAATCGCCGCGGCGGTAAGCCAGAGTCGGAACGGTTGCAATTCCGGTATTGACGAATTGTGTTTCGCGGTACTGCTCGAAATTGAAGAAGAAGAAACTTTTGCCGTGGCCATTGTACAGTTTTCCTAGCCATATCGGCCCACCAATGCTGAACCCATAGTCGTTCTTCCGCTGCGTGTTCCGGATATGTTGCCCTGCCTTCGCCGGGTCGTTTGTGATGGTGGCTCTGTCGGTGAACGGTATTCCCGCATTCAGAAATTCATTTACCAAATAGTCATATGCGCTGCCGTGAAATTGGTTCGTACCGGATTTCATCGTGTAGTTGAAATAGCCGCCGCCCGCCTGTCCGTACTCGGCGGCATAATTGCTCGTTTGAACGGCGACCTCCTGGATCGCATCAATCCCCGCTTGAGTCACCTGGTTCTGCTGACGCCACATACCATTGGTCGCGTCCTGACCCTCGACTCGAATAGCCTGCGAACTGGAAGGCATGCCGTTAATGCGAAGCGTGTTGTCGTTGTAAAACGATGCTCCCGGCAAAAGCGTAACCGCCTGCAGTGGATTTCGAATATTGCCGAGGCCTCCGAGGCCCGGGAGGGTGACCACGGGCAGGTTGTTCAATTGGTCTGTGGCGATGTTTTGGCTGATTTCGCCGCTTTCGGTTTTGAGCAGCGGGCTCTCGGCTTCTACCGTAACGGCCTCCGTCGCAGTACCGACCTGCAGGGTCGCATCAATCCGAAGGATTCGCGCGACTTCCACGACGATGCCGGCACGAACAAATTTTCTGAATCCCGGCAGATTCACAGAAACCTCGTAAGTCCCGGCGGGCAGTTGCGCAAGCGTGTAATTGCCCGTTTCTGAACTGCCCGCTTGATAGACCGCGCCGGTGGCGACGTTCTTCGCTTCAATGGCCGCGCCGGGAATCACGGCGCCAGTCGCGTCGGAAACGGTACCAGTTATCGTGCCGCGATCTGTTTGCCCAAACGCGGTGAGAGAAAACACAAATACGCAAATAACGCTCAGTGTCTTCATGGACTACCTCTCCTAGAGTCGTTACAGGGGGATGCGGTAATAAAATCACTTCCTCTGTCGCGGTGTCAATTAACTCTTAGAAGTCCCAGGAGTGCGTGACCTTGGCTATCCAGAAGGATCGAGATGCTATCGTCATTGGTAAAGTCGTTGTCACGCCGCAGTTCCGTTGCGAGAATGCGGTCGGGCTCAGCGTCCAGACATCGGATTCCGAAAAAAATACTTCTCTTCGTGTAGAGGATTCGGACCTCGGTTTGCTCCGTCGCCGGCTCGCCTTCACGAGGATCCTTCTGAATCAAGGGCTCATTTCGCGCCGATTCAATTAGCGATCAAGCTGAGAGCGCTTGTTTGAGGACAGGCCTACACCCTAGAATGGGTTCAACGGACCATGATGGTCCCAAGGAGAGGAAATGACAC
>QHXC01000507.1 GCA_003222815.1 Acidobacteriota bacterium
TACACAACCCGGAACGCATTGCATCGATAATGGCAAACCCGATGCACTGCATTTCGCGCGTTGGTGGTCCGGTGGTCCGGCTGCTCAGCGGTTCCACGCGCCTTGCATTACGCGTTCTCAGGTTGAGGCCATCTCAGGAACCCCCAGTTACCGAAGAGGAAATCAAAGTCATGATGGAACAGGGCGCCGAAGCCGGAGTCTTTCAAGAGGAGGAACACGATATCGTAAAGAGCATTTTCAAGCTCGGAGATCGTGCCGTCAGCGCTCTGATGAAGCCTCGACGTGAAGTCGTGTGGTTAGACCTGGACGACCCATTCGTCGAGAGCCAAAAGAAACTCGCTTCGTCGCTCTACTCGCGCTTCCCCGTTGGCCAGGGTAGCCTTGATAACGTGCTGGGCATCGTGCAAACCAAGGATCTGCTCACACGATGTCTCGCGGGCTCGAAAATGGATTTGAAAGAAAGCGTGCGGCCACCGTTATTCGCACCGGAAGGTTTGCCGGCCTTAAAGCTGCTCGAGCTGTTCAAGAAATCCAGAACTCACATGGCGCTCGTTGTTGACGAGTACGGAGGTGTGGAGGGACTGGTCACACTTAACGATATTCTCGAGGACCTCGTCGGCGACGTCGCGTCCGTGGATATGCCACAGGAAAAGCAAGTCGTGAAAAGGCCCGATGGATCGTGGCTCATCGATGGGAAACTTCTGATCGATGACCTGAAGGAAGTGCTCCACATCTCGAAACTGCCGGGAGAAGAGTCCGGAAGCTATCAGACGCTTGGTGGTCTAGTTATGCTGCTCGTTGGACGTGTCCCGGTCACCGGAGATACATTTGAAGCCGCACACCACCGCTTCGAGGTGGTGGACATGGACGGCCGGCGCGTAGACAAAGTGCTGGTTTCGCAATTACCTGAGCAAGAACCCGCGGCTACGAACTAGAGTGGGCCTTGGGCTTCAAGAGAACTTCCCTGCCCACCAAATAGAGCAAAACAGTCAGAAGGAAAAACGGAATCAGTCCGAGCAGATCCGAGTGCGGCCCCGCGAAAAAGGGATTGTGCTGGGTAGCCCATTCTTCAAAGCCGACGAGCCTGTTCACGACGCCCTCTCGCAAGTTCAGGAACGCATAAACTACGCCGGCCAGCGTCGCGCCTGCGATGTAGCCCGACGCCAAAAGAACCCCCAGGCTCTTGTCCGTCTCGGCCGCCATGCGCTCCTGGCTCAAACCCTGGTTTTCCGGCTTCCGGTACAGATATTTGTCCACCAGCGCCCGCACGACACCTCCAACAAAGATCGGCGCCGAGGTTGAGAGCGGCAGGTAAACACCGACCGCGAAGGCAAGCGATGGAATCCCACTCAGTTCCAGCGTGACCGCGATCATTACGCCCAGAAGCACAAGTCCCCAAGGCAATTGCCGGCTGAGAATGCCTTTGATGATGTAAGACATCAGTGTTGCCTTAGGCGCTGTAAACTTCGGGACAGTCTGGGAACTGTTTGGGAGTTTGTCGTAAATTCCGTTGATACCGGGGTCGGCCAGATACACCGGTATGCCCTGGTCATTGACGAGATAACGTCCCCCTGGTCCGTATTCCGTCGTCGTCTTGTGAACCACGTAATATGAGTTTGTATCCGAACCAGCCTGGCCTCCCATTAACCTCTCGCGCTTGGGCTCACTCCCACTCAGGACGTATTGGTCCGGCGTAAAATGAAAACCGGGCGGGAAGCTGAAATCCTTGGTCTCGGTGACCGGCACGTAGACCATGCCAGACTGATTCATGGCCAACAGGATCGGTCCGAGCGCGACCGCGGAAGTCAGCGCTCCGATCAGAATTGCGATTTGCTGATACTTGGGTGTTGAGCCGACAAGAAAGCCTGTCTTGAGATCTTGTGAAGTTGTCCCTCCGTTAGATGCGGCAATGCAGACAATGCCGCCGATCGAAAGGGCGGTCACGAAATAGGCGGGCGCAGTCCAGCCAATAATTAGAAACACAAGGCAAGTGAGTAACAACGTGGCCACGGTCATGCCTGAAATCGGGTTGGACGAAGATCCGATTTCGCCGGTTAGCCGTGATGACACCGTAACGAAGAGAAAACCGAAAGCGACGATCAGCAAGGCGCCCAGGAGATTCCAACGCAGATTCAATTGCGGCGCCAGCATGATAACCACCAACAGCAGGATGATTCCGCCCAGCACAAATTTCATGGAGAGGTCCTGATCCGTGCGAGGCGCACTGGCTGCCGAGGCCCGCGTCAAGCGGAAATCCGCAAGGCCCCCCTTTAGGCCACCCCAGATCAATGGCAACGACCGCACAAGACTGATGATGCCGCCTGCCGCCACTGCGCCCGCACCGATGTAAAGAATGTAGGCTTTCTGAACCTGCGAAACGTCCATGTCCCGAATCAGTTTCGCGGTCTCTGGCGCCAGCGGCACGGTCCAACCGGCACCAAAAAATTTGATTGCCGGGATGAGGACCAGGTACGACAGCACACCCCCGGCAGCCATAATCGAGGCGATACGTGGTCCGATAATGTAACCCACGCCCAGCAACGCAGGATTGTTCTCGATCGAAACCGAACCTCCCTCGAACGGCTGTCCGAAGATCTTTGACGGATATTCTTTCCAGGTTTTCAAGATCTCTTGAATGCCGTAATACAAGAACCCAATCCCAAAACCAGCCATGATTGTTTTGCCGCCCGCCGTGGCGTGATCCACGGCATGCGCTTCCTGCGCAGCCTCCAACGCTACTCCACGCGATTCGGCGGACGCTCCAGCCTTCAATACCTCCGCGCACGCCGTGCCTTCCGGATACTTGAGAAAGCCATGTTGCGCAACGATCAGCGCTCGTCGCAGCGGAATCATCATGAGAATTCCGAGCAATCCACCCAGCACCGCGACCAACATCACTCGCGTCAGTTCCAGATCAAACCCCAGGATCAAGATCGCCGGCATCGTGACGCCAATGC
>QHXC01000508.1 GCA_003222815.1 Acidobacteriota bacterium
CTCCGGTACGTGATAAGCGAGAAGAACTGGAGACTCTACAAGAGGAACTGGATAGAGAATCATTTGGCCTCAATGAAATGGGCCGCCGGCAAAAAGATGTCCAGGACCGTATTGACAAATTCGAACTGCCGTCGAACCCCGAAGCTCTCGAAGGCATAGCCGCCGAACTTGAGGGAGCCCAGGACGCAGAGCGGTTGTGCAACATTTGGAAGGCGACGAACAAGCGCTTCGATGCCGCGATTCAAACTGCGACCGACAGACTTCAATCGCTATTAAACCGGAAAATTACCGGAAGTTTTCCCGATGTCGAGAGCGCATTGGCGGAATACCAACGAGATTGTGCGGAGCGGTCCCGCATTGCATCTCTGTCGAATCGCAGGCTGGATCTGGAGAGGCAGTTGGCGGCTAAGATCGAAGCGGAGGCTATTGCTGCTGAAATCAATCAGCGGCGAAACTCGGCCGTCGCCGAATTGCGCCAGGTTGGAAGTGCCTGCGAAATCACTGCCGGAAACGATGAAGATCTCGTACGACAATTGCATACATGGCAGAGTGAGTGTGACCGAGTGAAGCTTTTGCAATCGGAATTGGGCCAGCAGTTCTTTGCGAAAGTAGCCTGGAAACAACGTCAATTGGACCTGCGAGAGCAACTGCAGTCGAAAGGTTTGCCGACCGATGCGGCGGCCCTTCGCAAACTGGCACAAGATTTGGAGCGAGCGTTTTCGGTAAAGGCTGCCCACGAGCGATGGGTCGCAACATTGTCAAAGCTTACTCAAGACCATGAACTTCGAGCGGACCAACTGAGGCGCCTTCTCGAAGGTAAAGGACTCGAAATCTCTGACAACCTGGAAGAGGTTCTGCGACACTACCGTGCGGAGTGTGAAACTCGCTCTCATGTGGCCGCTGAGGCGGGACGACGCCCGGACCTGGAACATCAGTTGGCCGCAAGGAAACAAGCCGAAAACGCTGCAGCGAGCATTAACGCGCAGTGGGAAAATGCCAGGGGAGCGTTAGTGGCTGTGGCTGTCCGCTGCGGCATCGCTTCCACTGAGGCAGCAGAACTGCCGGAACATTTAGGCGACTGGCTGAAGGAAACATCCCAGGCGATTCACGTGCGGCTGGATGGACTCGAAGAATGGCGGGAGCTGGATACCCTGCTTGAAGGGCGGATGCTTCAGGAGTTCAAATCAAAAGTTCAACAGCAGCGCGAAAATGTGTTTCTTCTCGGTTCCGCTTTTTCATTTGATGAACTCGCCGCGGCAATCCCCAATCTCGCGCAATACGAGGCGAATGTCGCGGAAATAGCGAACCGGGTCGAATCGGCTGGCCAGGAGCTTGCGAATGTCCAAGGCCAGATCCGTAACTACGAAGAGCGGCCGACCTCCGTAAGCGACGCGGAAGAGGAACTCCGGGCCGCGGAAGATGAATTGGCGAAGATTCGTCGCATGGATGACGCGTTGGAAGCGACCCACGCGTTTCTCACTCAGGCAAGGGATCGGATTCACAGAGACATTGCTCCTTTCCTCGCGGAGGCCATTGCGCGCTGGCTGCCCGATCTCACTCAAGGACGCTATGTCGGCGCGCGAGTGGATTCCGAAACTCTGCAGGTCGAAGTTTGTGACCAGAGCGGCAAATATAGAGAGGCCTCCCGTCTGTCCCATGGAACGGCCGAGCAAATCTACCTCTTGTTGCGGCTGGCGCTGGCGGAGTATCTGACGAAGCCTTCCGAAGTATGTCCAGTGATCTTGGATGACGTGACAGCCCAAAGCGATACCAGGAGAAAAGAGAGAATGTTGGCGACCTTGAAGGCCGTTAGCGAGTCGCGGCAGGTGATTCTCTTCACTCAGGAAAAGGACGTTCTCCTCTGGGCAAAAGGGAATCTTTCTGAACCCGAGGGCCGGATCATCGAACTTGCTCCCGCCGCTGTTTGATTTCGACTTTTCCGAACAAAAGGAAGCCCCGATCATTTGAGAGAATGGTCGGGGCTTTTTTCCGTATTTCCCCTTCTTTGCCAGCAGGGGAATACTCTACCTTTTCGCAACGACTACGAAATTCTCACTACATTTATCAGACAGCGTTTGAATTGTGAGACGTTTTGTGTAGTAATCATCAGACAGAAGACTTTCTTTAAAGAGCGAGGGATGTGGCGCGTTACCAAAATGTGGTGGTAATTCACGCATGCCGGCTGGAATTGTCGCCGTGAATCGCGCGCAAGAGCGCGGGTACTCGTTCGTGCGCGCTTAATAGGAGTCCAATATGAAAACTCTGCTTTCTATTTTGGTTGTTGTCGCGATCGGCGTGGCCGTCGCGGCTGCACAGTCTCAGGTGAAGAAGGAAACCGTTCCGGGTATCACGAACTTCGCAAAGGTCGAGAGCACGGTCGCGTGCGCCGGGGCGATCACGCCGGGGTCCGTGGCCGAGATCAAGAAGATGGGGTATGCGTCGGTCATCAACCTGCGGCAGGCGAGCGAGCAGGGAGCGGATATCGATGCGGAAGCAACGGCAGCGAAGGCGGCGGGAATCAACTTCGTCCACGTTCCTTTCAATGGAGCGCAGCCGGATCCGGCGGCCGTGGATCAGTTCCTGAAGGCAATTACGGTGCCGGGCAATACGCCGGCATTCATTCATTGCTCCGGTGGAAATCGAGCGGCAGCGATGTGGTTTATCAAAAGAGCGGTCGTTGACAAATGGAGCACGGAGCGGGCGATGGCCGAGGCCACCGAACTGGGGTTCACCAGTCAGCCGCTGAAGAATTTTGCAATGGATTACATTAAGGCGCATGTGAAGTAACGCTGAGCCGAGCAATTGCGCGAACTCCACACGCAAAAAGCCCCGACGAACCTTGCGGCTTATCGGGGCTTTTTAATCCCGGCGACGACCTAGTCTCCCACACAGTTGCCCGCGCAGTACCATCGGCCCAGAGAGGCTTAACTTCCGTGTTCGGGATGGGAACGGGTGTGACCCTCTCGGTAAGGTTACCGGAAAACCTAAATTCAAAGAACGGGTCTTTGACAACTCAATATTGATGGGCAAGCCGAGCGCGCGAACTGTAATGATTCATCAATGCGATATGATCAAGCCGCACGACCGATTAGTACGGGTAAGCTAAAGCTGTTACCAGCCTTACACATCCCGCCTATCAACGTGGTAGTCTTCCACGGGTCTTTAGGGGATTGCTCCCGGGAGATCTTATCTTGTGGCGAGCTTCACGCTTAGATGCATTCAGCGTTTATCTCAACCGGACATAGCTACCCAGCCACGCCATTGGCATGACGACTGGTACACTAGAGGTCCGTCCAACCCAGTCCTCTCGTACTAAGGTCAGACCCACTCAAATCTCCTGCGCCCACACTAGATAGGGACCGAACTGTCTCGCGACGTTCTGAACCCAGCTCACGTACCGCTTTAATAGGCGAACAGCCTAACCCTTGGGACCTTCTACAGCCCCAGGATGCGA
>QHXC01000509.1 GCA_003222815.1 Acidobacteriota bacterium
TGACGGCCACAACACGATCACCATCAGGAGTGTCACAGCACCCCATGCGGCGAGAATTCGATTGCGCATGAAACCTCCTGGTCACGTGTTTCCCAATTTCGCGTCCGGGCTCTGGTCGCTTTGCAAAATTATTAGTCGGGTCTATAACACTCAGGTTGGCTGCGGTCAAGAGAATCTTCCAGTGCGTCTGGGCCTTCCAAAATCGGAGATCGGCCATCGCCGATCGCCATTACCCAACAAAGATCCGCAACATCCTTAGCGATAGTCCCCGTCTGTAACGAGGATGAGATCGGCCCGCTTGGCCATTTACTTCTACTCCCTATTACCTTGACTGACTGAAGAGTGGGTCCTATGCTAGGCCCAACTAAAAAGGCCAAAAAAATCCGGGACGCGGTATCGGTATCGCAAAACCAAGGAGGCAGCCATGCTTCGCGATTTTGTGTGCGTTGCGGTTTTGATGTTTCTGCCCGTAGTCTCTGTGTTTGGGCAGGGGGCAGTAGCGGAATTCAACGGTAGTGCGGCGGACCAGTCCGGGGCGCTTCTGCCGGGTGTAGCCGTCACTCTTACAGAGGAAACGACCGGTCTCATGCGAACGACTGCATCCAACGAGTCGGGCCGGTGCTACCGGATCTACCGTTACAGTGCACTAGCTGCAGATGACGCAGATGCGTATCTGCATGATCTAGGTGTTTGACACACGAAGGGGGAAATAAGATGAATGTTCAGCGAATCATCCGTCTCGTATTGTTGTGGTGTTTCCTGATCCTGCCAGCCATGGCCTGGGCCCAGGCGGAGACCGGCAACATCGTAGGTGTCGTGAGAGACACATCAGGCGCGGTGATACCCGGCGTCTCGGTGGAAGCCGCCAGCCCCGCCCTGATCGAGAAGGCCCGCACCACCGTCAGCGACGAGCAGGGCCGCTACAGAATTGGCGATCTGCGGCCCGGCCTCTACACGGTGACCTTCGCCTTGCCCGGCTTTAGCGCGCTCAAGCGGGAAGGCATCGAATTGACTACAGGGTTCACGGCGACCGTGAATGCTGAGCTGAAAGTCGGGGCGCTCGAGGACACGGTCACAGTCACGGAGCAGGTTTCACTGGTGGACACCCAGAATACCCAGCAGCAGGTCACCATCCCGCGCATCACGCTGGATGCGCTCCCGACCAGCAGACGTCCCGCTCAACTGATTACGCTCATCCCTTCTGCTAATGCCGGAGGCACGAACTTCCACGATGTCGGCGGCGTCGGAAGCGACCGCGGGTTTTTCGGGGTCCACAATCAGCGCCCCGACGATATGACCTACAACCTTTCCGGTATGGATAGCAGAGTGTTTAGCGGCGGTGGCTTCCAATATAACGCCCACACCTTCGAGGAAGTCGTCGTCGAGACCGCCGCCGGTTCCGCCGAATCCACGACCGGTGGCGTCCAGATCAACATCGTGCCCAAGGACGGCGGCAACAGGTTCTCGGGAAGCGCGAGTATCGAGCTCACCAGCCCTGGTCTGACGAGTGACAATGGGAATGCCGCGTTGCGCGCCCGTGGTTTGAACGGGGCGCCGTCAGTCCGAAAGTACTATGACGTCGGAGGGGGGTTTGGCGGCCCGATCAAGCGGGACAAGCTATGGTTCTTCGCCGCTTTCCGGCGGGAGGACAGATCCAGCTATCAGGTGGGCAATTATTACAACAAGCTGCAGGGCACGTTGTTCTATGAGCCGGACTTGAGCCGGCCGGCCTACAATCGTGATTACTCCACCGACGGCTCGGTCCGCTTCACGTGGCAGGCCGCCCAAAAACACAAAATCAACCTCTCCTTCACGGAGCATCCCGCCTGCCAGTGTCAGTTTGCCATTTTGGAGCAGGTGAGTCCCATCCTTGCGCCCGAGGCCGTTGCGGCGCACCATTACAGTCCCCAGAACGTGTCGGTTGTCAATTACACCTACTCGGTAACCAACCGGCTCCTGTTCGAGGCGGACGCGTCAACCAGTCAGTATTGGCGCGTTCAAAAAAGACAACCGGGCGCGGAGTCCGCCATCGCCGTTTTGGATCAGGGACTGAACCTCCAGTACGGTTCCCGGCGCACGGGCTACAATACACTGAATGACCTGCGTGTTCACGAACGGTTCGCGGTGTCCTACCTGACCGGGACCCACAATCTGAAAATCGGAGTCGACCTAAACCAGTTCAGCCAGGGCCTCAAGAACTACAACAACCCTGACTTTGTTAACCAGGCCACCTCGTACGTCTTCCGGGACCGGGTGCCGATTCAGGTCACGATTCACACCGGGCCATTTGGCCCGTATCAAAGGGCAACGGAGAATAGCGTCTATTCACAGGATCAGTGGACCATCCGGAGGCTGACCTTGAACCTGGGCGTGCGGTACTCCGTGTATGATGCGATTATTCCCGCAGCCCACTTGCCGGCTGGCCCGTGGGTGCCCGCACGCGACTTCCCGGAGGTGAAACACTCGCCGCACTGGCCCAATCTCAGCCCGCGTTTGGGTGCTGCGTTCGACCTGTTTGGGGATGGCAAGACGGCGCTCAAGGTGGGACTGGGCCGGTATCCGGTCCGCGACACCGGCGTCGCTGTGGACCTCCCCGTCATGAACGCGGCCCAAAGCACGACGCGGAGCTGGAATGACACTACCTTTCCTGTTGGTGATCCCAGGCGGGGAAATTACGTTCCGGACTGCGATCTGAAAAACCCGCTACCCAATGGCGAGTGCGGGCAGTGGAGCGATCTGACCTTCGGTCAGAACGTAGCCCCCAGCACACACCGGGCGGCGGATGCACTGAGCGGCCTAAACAAGGAGAACTACAACTGGCAGAGCACGGTCTCCGTTCAGCGCCAGTTGCGGCCGAATATGGGGCTCGACGTCGGCTATTTCCGCACCTGGTACGGCGGCTTCCTGGCCACGGACAACCAGCTTGTGACGCCGGCAGATTACGATCCGTTCTGCA
>QHXC01000510.1 GCA_003222815.1 Acidobacteriota bacterium
GTTCGAAATCCAGGGTGCTGGTACCGAACCGGAAGTCCCGGCCGTAAACAACTGCTCTGGACCTCCGTCGACTCGAAGACGCTGGTGCACATTCCATTCGACGACGAGATCGTATGACATGGATTTGGCGCTGCCCTGATCCTCCCTGATGGCCCGCTACCCATGGCCGTTACGGTTACAGAACTGAGCAGCACTCCCGACGCGCTGGCGTAAAGCTCGAATGTGAAGTCATGACCAGGCGAAATCGAGGGTGCCGGTGCCTAACCGGAAGTAGATCCTTCTAATCCACTCCCGGAAGCCGTGGGAGCCGGTCGCCAACCTCGTACGCCCCCTGATGGCGTAACTGCTGCGCTGTCTGTACTGGATTATGAGTACGAGACGTTCGGAGTCCGAGAAGAGTAACTGCGGCAACAGCCGCCACACCAGACGCACGCTTGAGAGATCTCATGTGCTCTCGAACTCACGTTGTCAACGGCGATGTGTCACTGCGCTTGGCGCCTAATGCGCTACTTTCCGGTCTCGATTCACGATCTAATCGCGGCGCGTCCGCGCCGTTGATGCGCCAGCCTTCGACAATCGCTTCTTATGTCTTCGTTCCAACTGACGCACGTGACGATTGAGTTGACGATCAACCAAGCGCTCGAGTCGCGACGAAAGTTCAGGCCCCGCGCCAATTGGAATGTTCCTTGGAAAGCCCGTGTGGTCGGGGAGCACTCCACTCCAAGCGAGCGGCTTGCCAATCTCATCGAGCATCGCGCGTATTCCTTCAAGTGCTGTCGTGAGGGCCTGAAGCGCATCCACGCCATAGCCGAACTCGAGACGAGCCACGCCAGCTCCCTTAATGCGAAATGGGCACTCCCAGTCCTGGTGACCCTTCATCCTTCGCGGTTTGCCCAAGGTCACAACCAGCGTCTTCCGTGGCGCGTCGCGAAACACTAAGCGTCGCACGCCAATAATATTGCCAATTTTCGGCTTAGTGCCACTCATAAGAGTCCATTTACCAAGCACTTACCTCCTTCTCTCAAGACGCAAAGCGAGAGGTTCAGCTTCCCCAGACGGCATAGCAGAAACCTTCACACAGTGGGCCACTCCAGCGAGCCGCCCAGCGCTCCTCCCGCGAGTATTTGGCATCCTCGTCGATGGTTTCGCCGCCAGCAGAGGACTCCAAATACGCGGTCATGGCGACTTATTTTGGCTGTCGTGCCGGGCTGCCGTGCGATCACAATTGCACGTGCCGATCTGGTGTAACTCAATGAGGTTACCTGCGGGGTCGTCGAGGAAGACTTGGACGGACTCGGGCCCCACCAGACCTTCGATCACCCAGTAGGAGGTTCCCATGAGGTCCAGCTCGGCACGCGTCTCTTGGATGTCCTGAACGGCCAGTGCGACATGAAAGCGGGTGGGGTCCTGTTGCGCGCTCTTGGCCCAGGGCGGCGTGCCGTCCGGGCCCATGATGTGAATCTGTGTAGTGGGCTTGCCCTCCTCTCCCACGTACATCCATGAGCCCGGCACCGCGGAAATCTCCGGCCGTTCTGCGTCGGGCCGTAGCCCCAACACTTCCATGTAGAACCGGTTCACCTCATCCACTTTCGCCGGCGGAACCCGCACGCCATGGTGGTGCAGTTCCAAAATTCGGATAGCCATAGCTATGCCTCCTTCCACTGCTCCCCTTAAGAAGCCCTTTCAACAACCTGTTAGAATGCCATGGAGTGAACGCCAGGTGACAGGAAACCTGAGAGGCGTGACGCAACCATACTCTGATTGAACTCTCGGAGAGTCGACGATGGATCTTCTAGCACTTTTAGGAACCAATGGACGTAACCAAATCCAAACAGGCAATATTGGAAAAACTATGTCTGATAATAACGGCCACAATCCGGCTGTTCTCGTCTTTGCCCTGGTGATGGTGATCTCGCTGCCGCTGATGGCTGGCGCACAGACGAAACGGGCGATGGCGATCGACGATTTGATCAGGGCGATCCGCATCAGTGACCCACAACTCTCCCCTGATGGCCGGCGCGTGCTCTTCGTTCGGACGACCACGGCGCTCGAATCCGGCCGGCGTAATGCCGATATCTGGGTGGTGCCGGCCGATGGGTCGGCGCCGCCAACAGAATTCATTGGTGGCGAGAAGAATGAGAGTTCACCTCGGTTCTTGCCGGATGGCAAACGCGTCCTCTTCATCTCCACGCGTGACGGCGCGGCGCAAGTCTACATATCAGACGCCGAAGGCAAGAACATAAAGCAGGTGACCAGGCTCTCGGGCGGCGTGCAAGCTCCGCTCATCATCTCGAAGGATGGCAGAAAGGCTGCCTTCGTCTCCGACGTTTACCCACCCTGCGCCGACGATGATTGCAACAGGCGCAAGCGTGAGGCTCTCGGCAATGATCCGGTGAAAATCCGCCGTCTCACGCGTCTGCCTTATCGGCACTGGGACGAGTGGCGGGAGAATATTCGTCATCACGTGTTCGCCGCCGACCTAGAAACCGGCGAAACCCGGGATGTCACTCCCGGTGACTTCGATTCGCCGCCACATTTTTACGAGGACGACGCACTGGCTTTCTCGCCCGACGGCCGCACAATCGCATTCGTCTCGAACCGCACAGGGAAGGACCGCGAGATGTGGACGACGAACCACGACGTCTGGCTCGTGTCCGTCGATGGTGGCGAAGCCAGAAAAATAACGATGAATCTCGCATCTGATATGCAGCCCGCGTTCTCGCCGGACGGAAAGCTCCTGGCCATCCGGAGCCAGAGGCGGGCCGGCTTTGAATCCGACCGCTGGTACGTGGACATTTATGAACTGTCGAGTGGAAACAAGCGCACGCTGTTCGAATCACCAGACCTCTCCGTGGAGGATTTTCGTTTCACGCCGGACGGCAGCTCGATCTGGTTCACAACGAGCGAGAAGGCCACACACAATCTCTATCTCGTGTCCATTTCCGGCGGAGCGCCGAAGCGGATTGCCACAGGCGGAACGATTTCTCAGATTGCCCCGGGGTCCAATTTCGTTGTCTTTTCGAAGTCGACACTCACGTCTCCAGCCGAGCTTTTCCGCGTCGCGGCCGATGGTAGCGGCATGAAGCAATTGACCGCCGAAAATGCCGCATGGCTTCGGCAAGCCGATATTCCGGAACCCGAAAGTTTGAATGTACAGGGTGCCGGGGGAACAGCAATTCAGTATTGGTTAGCGAAACCTCCAGATTTCGACGCTGCGAAAAAATATCCCGTGGTCTTTCTGATTCACGGTGGGCCGCAGGGCGCATGGGACGACGCGTGGTCTTACCGGTGGAATCCAGCACTGTGGGCAGCACAGGGCTGGATTATTGCGGCGCCGAACCCACGGGGATCCACGGGTTTCGGCCAGCGATTTCTGGATGAGGTCTCACAAGACTGGTGCGACAAGGTGATGACCGACCTGGAAGCCGTGTTCAACACTGTCTCGAAGCTGCCATATGTTGATGCGGGTCTTCAATCTCGAATCCATGGCACTTGCCACCGAGGAATTGTGGTTCGTTGAATGGGAATTCGGCGGACCACCCTGGAGCACCGCAGCCCGGCGCAATTTTACGAAGTGCTCGCCGCACCTGTCCGCCGACAAAATAAAAACGCCAACGCTTGTCATTACGAATGAGCTCGACTTTCGTGTGCCCGTCGATCAGGGTCTGCAGCTTTTCACGGCTCTTCGGCGGAACAGCGTGCCCGCCGAGGCGCTGGTGTTCCCGGACGAAGGCCACTGGGTGCTGGCAGCGCTGAACAGCAAACGCTGGCACGAAGCGGTGTTCAATTGGATGAAGCAGTATCTTAGGTAGCGGGAGGTGTTGGGGTCTACTTCCTCCCTGTGGGTGGCGTGGATCCGCAAAAGCCTCATACCGAGAATGAACTCTATTACGTCATGAAAGGGAGTGGTTCAGTTCAGGTGGACGGTGAAGACCGTCTTGTTGAACCTGGAAAGCTGATTCTTGTTAGAGCCGGCGCGGAGCACCGGTTCCATTCCATCACGGAGGATCTGACACTGCTCGTCATCTTTTCTCCGGCAGAGTCTTCATAGGGCGTGGGGGAACCGCGGCTATTAATCCCTAAGACTACGACGTGTTAGGCTCTAACTATGAGCAACCGACCTACTCCGCGTGTGGTCATCCAAGGTGTACAACCTGAAATCGACTGCGGACGATTTCCGATCAAACGCACGATCGGCGAGACGGTGGATGTCGAGGCGGACGTCTTTGCGGATGGTTATGACGTGGTTGCGTGCGTCTTACGGTATCGTCACGAAGATGATGAAACGTGGAGTGAAATCGCCATGGAGCCGCTCGGTAATGATCATTGGCGGGCGCAGTTCGCCGTCGGGAAACTCGGCCAATACATTTACACGATAGCGGGCTGGCCCGACCCCTTTCAAACCTGGTATCAGGATTTCCTCAAACGAATTTCAGCCGGACAGGACGTTACCGTCGATCTCGTGATCGGCGCCGGACTGCTTCAAGCCGCAGCCCAGCGGGCAGCCGGAACCGATGCCGCGAAGTTGAAGCATCTGGCAAGCGATCTCAAACCGGCAGACGTGGACGATCGTCTTTCGGCTTTAGCCTCGAGCTA
>QHXC01000511.1 GCA_003222815.1 Acidobacteriota bacterium
TATGCGAAGAAAGGGGCTTGTTCTATTTATTGCCGCCGTCGTGCTGGCATGTACGGTGACGGCCCATGCCCACCATTCTTTCGCCGCCACATACGATCAAGATAAGAAGATCACGATTGAAGGGAAGGTCGTCCAGTTGCTGATGCGGAATCCGCATTCGTTCATTCACATCGAAGTTGCCGGCGAGAATGGCCAGGTCCAGACGTGGTCCATCGAGGGGGGCGGCGCGACACAGATGAAGAACTCGAAGGGAGATGCCCTCAAAGTTGGCGACCGAGTTACCGTCGTCTGCAATCCCGGGCGTAGTGCGGAAGCTCACCGAGGCCGCCTCCTCAGCATCACGCGACCATCGGATGGATGGACTTGGGGCGGACGCGCGGGCGAAGTGGTTGACTAAGATGAAGTGCGAATTTCGCTGGAGTGCGACCGCGCCGGTATTCGGGATCACCGGAGCGGTCCTCTTGCTGTTATTGCCGGCTCACATCGACGCACAAAGGGGCGGTAACGCTCAGCCGCCTGTGACGGCGCAAGCAGCCGCGCCAATCGATCTGACGGGATATTGGGTTTCAATAGTGACGGAGGACTGGATCTGGCGCATGACCACGCCCCAAAACGGCGACTTCGGTTTTGGTGCCGGGACCCCAGAAGCGGCGGCCGGTCGTGGTCCAATTCCCATGAATGCCGAAGGACGCCGCGTGGCGTTGGCATGGGATCCTGCCAAGGACGAAGCGGAAGGCAATCAATGCAAGTCTTATGGCGCTGGCAATATCATGAACGTCCCCGGACGCTTTCATATCACTTGGGACGACGCGAACACCCTTCGGATGGAGGTTGACGCGGGAATGCAGACCCGACTCTTCCACTTTGGCGAGTCGCGACCAACCAATACACAGCCGAGTTGGCAAGGATATTCCGTTGCCGAGTGGGATGGACTGTCCGATTTCGAAAAAAGATATCTAGGTACGCCTCAAGGTCGAGGGGAACTGATCCGCCAGACTTTTGGAGTAGGCGGTGGATCCCGAAACGGGAATTTGAAAGTGGTTACGACAAGTTTGCTACCTGGATATTTACGTAAGAACGGCGTTCCGTATAGCGCGAATGCCGTTTTGACTGAGCACTTCCGCATCTTCACGGAACCGAACGGGGATACCTGGCTGATTACGACAGCACTTGTGGACGACCCACAGTATTTGACCGAACCCTTCCTGATTAGCAGGACCTTCAAGAAAGAACTCGACGGTTCCAGGTGGAATCCCACACCCTGCACCGCACGATAAGCACCAACCGGATCAGAAGACGTACTTCAAACCAAATTGAATGATCCTTGGATCCAGAGAATTTCCGATCTGGCCGGTCAGAGATCCTGATCTCGTCGGACAATTTGCAGCAAACGAGGAAAACAGAATGAGCCGGAATTCCCCTCTCAAGGAACTGGAGGGATTACGCATGGGCCTCCACAAGGGTGTAACCCATTTGCCGCGCACGCATTTGGAGATTGTGGAGGCGGCGTTTTTGGTTACGGGCTTCAAGTTCAGCAAACACGGTCTCGTCATAAGGCTTTCTGGTAGTGACGAGATGGAAAAAGATGCGGGCTAATTTGTGAGCGGTGTTCTTGATGGCCTTCAGAGCGCCGAAGCGCGCGCGCTGGGAACGGTAGTAGTCGCCTAAGAAGGACTTGTTGTTGTGAAGGCACTGAGCAGCCATGCGAAATGCTTGGGTGACGCGATTCTTGATTTTTAGCTTCGGGCCCGGAATGCGCCGACCGGCGCTTGTGCCGTCCTTGGGACAGAGATTGAGCCAAGAACAGAAACTGTCATCACTTGGAAATTTGGAGGACAGATCGGCGCCGAGTTCACTGAAGATGGTCTGAACGCGGAGGGTGTCGAAACCGGGAATGAGAGTGAGGTCGACGCCAAAGATGCGCTCCAGATGAGTGCCCAGATCGAAGCTCGACTGGCTTGGAGTTGTGGCACCGGAAGCATCGGCGGTCGCCGAAGGGCGGTCATCTTTGGTTTGGAAAGTTTGAACGCGTTGCTGAATTTCTTGGTCGCAATCGCTGATGAGTTGTTGATATTGGCGGTAGGCGGTCACCGATTGCTTGAGCGTGAAAATGTGTTCAGGACGATAATCGCCGACGAGGCTTTTTTTAACGGTCTCGATGGACGCTTTGATCCGGTAATCACGCAATTTAGCTAACTCTTTGGGTTCGGTAATTCCGGCCACAATGGCGTCGACAATAGCCAGTCCAGTGATGCCGGTGATGTCGCTGATGACGTGGTGAATCTGAAGGTTCATTTGATCCAGCGACTTGTGCATATGCTGGACATGCACGCAGGCCATCTGAACGAGGTTTTCGCGATGCCGCATGAGCGAACGAATTTCACAAACGGCCTGTTCGGGGCGAAACGAGGCCCGCAACAAGCCAACGGAGTGGAGATACTGAAGCCACTGACAATCCAGGACGTCGGACTTGCGGCCAGGAACGTGGTGCACGTGTTGGGCGTTGACCAAATGGACTTCAATGTTTCGCGCCTCCAGGATCTGAAACAGTGGAATCCAGTAGACACCCGTGGATTCCATTGCGACCGTGTCGACGCGGCATTGCTGCAGCCAGTCCGCCAAGGCGTGGAGATCTTCAGTGAACGTGGGAAACGATCGTACCGATTCAGTATCCCGATCGGCCGGCACGGCGACAAAGATCTCGGTCGCACCAATATCAATGCCGCCGGCGTTGGGTCTCATTACAGGCAAAGTCCGGTCCAACTTTCTATGCTTCTTTCTCTTTGTCTTCGCCATGGATCGTCTCCGTTCGTGAAATTCGGCAACGAGCCAGGCGTGCAAAATATGGAAATCTCTCAAGCGGGATCATCGCAACGCAAACAGCGGTTGCGCGTCACCAATGTTATGGCGCACGGGCCTGGGATCAAACTCCTTGACGGGCTCGCCGAAGCTAGCACCATGGGGACAACGATCTACGCTTACCGTTGCCGTCTCCGATTCTTGTAGAACACCGCAGGGACGGGATTGGACCATATGAAAGTTCCTTACTGTTATGGAGCCGCCCACAGCGGCTCTGGATACTCCTTGGCAAAGGAGGGGTGGCCGCGCCATGAAGTAAATGGTCCCGTTCCTTTGGAG
>QHXC01000512.1 GCA_003222815.1 Acidobacteriota bacterium
TGCGGCCGAGAAGGAGCTTGTGCTGCTCGCGCTTGATGCCGTGAGATCGGCGGGCGCAGCTTACGCCGATGTCCGAATCACGCGAGGGAACTTCGAATTTGTCGGTGCGCGGGAGCGGCAGATCACTGCAGTCAATAAAAGTGAAACATATGGGATTGGAATCCGCGCACTCGTGGGCGGATCGTGGGGATTTCGGGCGACTCGTGATCTCGGTAAGGATGCGGTCGCCGCAACGGCGAAGGAAGCAGCTGCGATTGCTGCGGCCAATGACAGAGTCAATCCAGTAAAGACCAGTCTGGCGCCCGTGAATAAGGTCGCGGACGGGCGATGGATCACGCCTCACGAGATCGATCCGTTCACGATACCGATCGAACAGAAAGCCGAGTTGCTTTTCAAGACCAACGACGAAGCCCTGCGTGTGAAGGGTGTGCGTTTCGTGACGTCGAATATCAGTTCGATTCGAGAAACCAGGCTACTCGGTACAACCGAAGGTTCGCTGTTACAGCAGACCTTTCTTCGAGTAGGCCCCAACGTCAACATCACCGCCGTCTCGGCCGACAATTCCGATTTCCAGACGCGTAACGCGGCTCTTCCTCCGATGGCCCGCGGCTGGGAATATGTCGCCGGCCTCCAGATGCCGGAGAACGTATTGCGCTGGGCAGAGGAAGCGGCAATGAAGCTGTCAGCGGCGCGGGCCCAGGCGGGCGTATGGGATCTGGTGCTCCATCCATCTCACCTGTGGCTTACGATCCACGAATCGATCGGGCATCCCACCGAACTCGATCGTGTGATGGGCTATGAAGCGAACTACGCCGGCACATCATTCCTGTCGCCGCCCGAGAAGGTCCTCAACAAGTTCAGGTACGGGCCTTCTTTTATGAACATCGTGGGTAACCGCACCGAACCTGGCGGATGCGCCACGTGCGGTAGGGATGATGGGATTTCCAATCTGACGAGGGTCCGCGAAAGTCTGGGTTGCTCGTACGGAGAAAACTGGGCCGCCATTCCGTTCGCCCGGATGCCTAACGTCAGCCTCATGCCGAACATGCAGGATCTCAGCGAAGAAGATGTGATTTCGGCGACGAAGCGCGGCATCTACATCGAAGGTGACGGTTCGTATTCGATAGACCAGCAGCGTTATAACTTTCAATTTGGCGGGCAAGTCTTCTGGGAGATCAAGGACGGCAAGCGTGTCCGCCTGCTTCGCGATGTGGCGTATCAGGCGCGCACGCCGAACTTCTGGAACTCGATGGCTCTCATCGGTGGTCCGAAGACATACAAGCTCGGGTCAGCGCTAAACGACGGCAAGGGCCAACCGACGCAGTCTAATGCGGTCTCGCACGGATGCCCGATTGCGCTTTTTCGGAATGTGAACGTGATTAACACTGCCTGAACCTATTTTTTTGAGCCGCCAATGACGCCAATTCATTCGCGTTGTTGGCGTAATTCGCGGCTATTCAAGCATGCAGAGCGACAACTCCAAGAGGCACGGCCTGTCCGCGGACCAGGCACGAGAGCTAAGCCAGAAGATCCTCGGCTTCGCGAAGGCCGACCACACTCGCGTCAATATCGACTCCGGAGTGCACGGATTTACGCGCACCGCGATCAACCGTGTGACCACGGCCGCGGCCACAGAGAATGTCAGCATCCAAATCACAAGCGTCTTCGGGAAACGTGTGGCTTCAGTCGAGACGAATCGTTTGGAGAACGCGTCGCTAGAGCGCGCTGTTCGCGATTCGGAAGCTCTGGCAAAACTTGCACCCGAAAACCCGGAGTACCTGCCGGAACTTGGCCCGCAGAGATACGCTGAGGTCGACGGCTATTATGCGAGCACGGGAGATCTGACCACCGAGTCGCGCGCGAGTGCCGCTTCGTTGGCCATTAAGGCAGCGGATACGGCCAAGTTCATCGCGGCTGGCTTCATCGATGTGAACGCGGGCTCCCAAACAGTGGCAACCTCGAACGGACTCTTTGGATATTACCCCGGAACGGGTGTGGCTTCCACGCTGACCGTTCGCACACCCGATGGTCTCTCTTCGGGATGGGCTGGTGATGAAGGAGCGGACTGGAGCACCATCGAATCCGACCGCATTGCACAAGACGCTGTTCGAAAGTGCCGAGACTGGCGAGGCAAGACGGCCCTGGATGCCGGCAAATACGAAGTGGTGCTCGAGCCAACTGCTGTCGGCATGCTGATGGTCCGCATGATGAATGTTTTTGACGCGCGGCAGGCTGACGAAGGCCGATCGTTTTTCTCCAAGCGCGGCGGCGGCAATCGGCTGGGTGAAAAGCTATTCGACGAGCGGATCACGATCGTGAATGATCCGGCGGAGAAGAATGCACAAGTGAGTCCGTTCACGCCTCCAGGCTTGCCGATCCGACGCGAAGTCTGGGTGGATAAAGGTATCCTGAAGTCCCTCTCGTATTCCCGATTCTGGGCAAACCGGCAAGGAGTGCCGCCGAAACCGAACGCTTCGAATCTGATCATGTCCGGCGGTGATGCCAACGTCGATGACTTGATCAAGGCGACCAAGCGCGGTGTGCTCATCACGAGGTTCTGGTACATCCGCCCTCTAAATCCGCGCATCGTTTCAGTCACGGGCCTCACTCGAGACGGCACATTCTTGATCGAGAACGGCAGGATCACACGGCCGGTAACGAACTTCCGTTTCAACCAATCGCTAACCGAACTGTTGGCGAATGTTGAAATGCTTGGCCGGCCCACGCGCGTGTGCGCCAGCGAGGACAGTTCGGTTGGACCGCCCATCGTCGTGCCTGCGCTCAAGGTAAAGGACTTCTATCTCTCCAGCGTCAGCGATGCCATTTGAGAATCCGTGTAATCCGCGTAATCCGTGGCTATAATCGGTCTCAATTTTCGGAAAATCCATACATTGGGGGCAGACCATGAAACGGTGTTGGGTATCTCTACTCTGTTTTGTTTTGTTGACGATCAGCGCGAACGCGCAGGCCCCGGCGGGCACCGCCGACGCGCACGTGGCGGCGGCGAAGGCTGCCGCACGGCAGGATTATTCCGGTGTGATCAACCTCTGCAATCCGCCACAACCGGCGGCCGGCCAGCGGGCGACGCCTCCCGCACAGCAGACCAATTCACCGGCGCAGCGGACGATTCCGCCGGCTTCTCAATGGTACGCCGAACCTTCGAAGGTGTTCGACAACCTTTATTTCATCGGAAGCAAGGATGTGTCCGCCTGGGCGATCACAACATCGGATGGGATCATCCTGATCGATTCGCTCTACGATTACTCGGTCGAGGAACAAATCGCGAACGGTTTAAAAAAACTGAGCCTCGATCCGGCGAAGATCAAATACGTGGTCGTGACGCACGGGCACGGCGATCATTATCTGGGTTCCAAATTTCTCCAGGACCGCTACGGCGCTCACATCATCCTATCCGAAGCAGATTGGAACTTTATGGCGAACGATCGCAACGCAGCCCAACTCAAGCCGAAGAAAGATATGGTCGCGACCGAAGGTCAGAAACTAACTCTCGGCGATACCACGTTAACGCTGTATGTGACGCCCGGGCACACGCCAGGCACGGTTTCGGTCCTTTTTCCCGTCAAGGATGGAAACCAGCGGCATCTCGCCGGCATGTGGGGCGGCGTCGGTTTCAATTTCCCCAGGACGCCGGAGGCTTTCAAAACCTACGGTGCGTCAGCGAGGCGGTTTCAGGACATCGTGGCAAAAGCCGGCGTGGATGTTCATCTGACGAACCATTCGGGACAGGATAAAACCTTGGACAAGATCGCAGCTCTCAAGACGCGCAAGCCGGGTGGTCCCCATCCCTTTGTCGTGGGTAATGATGCCATGAAGCGTTTTCTAACTGTTGTTAGCGAATGCGCGGATGCCCAGTAGCTCAATTGGCGTTGTAGTAGGTCTGGTAGAAAAACTACACACAACCGCGCCGAGAGGCGAAGAAGTCACTGACTTCTTCGTGTCTTGGCGCCTTTGTGTTTTGGTCTTTAATTCACGGCCGTTTGGGCGGCAACGCTCCCACGTGGGATTTGGCGTCCCTTACGCCACGCGAACTCTTCTGCTACGGATTCTTCGGGGCGCCTTCGCCAGCCTCGGCGTTCCCCGCGAATACTTTCTTACCATCCGCCATCGTTACGTTTCTCGCGTTGACCGTGTTGGATCCATCCTTCGCCAGGAAGCCTTCGACCGATATCGTGTCACCGATCTTCAGCGAATCCTTTCTCCAGCCTTGCCGGTACAGGCCGTTTGGCGCGCCGCCTTCAACGGCATAATTGACGTTTTTGCCGCCGGTATCTTTCGAGTCTGTTGTTGTCGTATTCCGCAGCAAACGAGTGGTGTGCAATCAGGGACACTGCGCTCAACAGCAGACCGACGCAGAGACCGCTAATCGTTAGCAACTGACGTCTCATTGATTTTCCCTCCGAAGATTCTCTTGTGCCTAGAAATGCTTTCTGATTATTAAAGCCCGCCCGCTTTATGTCAAGCACAACATCCCAAGTGTCAGTCGATTTCCGTCCATGGGTTGCATTGCCTGTGGAGGCGTCCAGGCGTATACTGCCCGCGGAAAGAGCAAAACGGAAATGCCCAATCGATAATATACGCGGCTCAACGAAGTGCCGGCTGCGAGCGCGCAAGCTTGGCTCTACTCTTCGCACCGCAAGGAAGGGAGATCACATGAAGTTCGGATCGAGGCAAACGATTCTTGGTGCCACGGGAATACTGATGGTGTGCCTGGTTGGAGTTGCAATGCTCAGCGGACAGGCTGCTCAAGAACCGAAACCACAGATGGCGGAAGAGCTCTTTAAAAACGTCCAGATTCTCAAAGGGATTCCCGTAGACGAATTCATGGACACGATGGGCATGATTTCCGCCGCTCTAGGCATGAACTGCCTTGATTGCCATACCGGGGACAGCGACCAAAGCTGGGAAAGGTTTGCCGCCGACACCGCGCTGAAGCGGACTTCCCGCAGAATGCTCCTGATGGTGAATGCCCTCAACAAGGACAACTTCGCGGGAACACGCTCGGTGACGTGCTGGACCTGCCATCGCGGCGACCTGCGCCCCAAGGTCGTGCCGAATCTGGCTGTGCAGTACAGTGCGCCTGTGGAAGATCCAAATGAAATTGATATTCTTCCCGCTGTTTCCGGGGGGCCTTCCGCCGATCAAGTGTTTGACAGGTACATCCAGGCACTCGGTGGGACGCAGCGGCTGGCCAACCTCAAGAGCTTTTCCGCCAAGGGGACTTACGTTGGGTTCGACACCCATCATACAAAGATCCCGGTAGAAATCTTTGCCAAAGCGCCCAATCAGCGCTCCATGATCGTTCATGGAGCTTTCGCGGACAGAGTCACGACTTACGACGGCCGGGCCGGTTGGGTCGCAGCGATAGAGAAGCCGTTGCCTTTGCTGCCGCTCACCGGAGGAAACCTGGACGGCGTCAAAATCGAAGCGATGCTGGCTTTTCCGGCACAGGTCAAGCAAGCTTTCAGTCAATGGCGGGTCGGTGCGTCGGCCATCGACGATCACGAGGTTCGAATCCTCCAGGGAACCAACCCCCGGCAGCCTCCCATAAACTTGTACTTCGACGAGTCCGGCCTATTGGTGCGGATGTTGCGCTTTGCGGATACACCAATCGGCCGCGTTCCTACGCAAATTGATTACTCGGATTACCGTGAGGTCTCCGGCGTCAAGATGCCATTTCGCTGGATCTCAACCTGGACGGACGGGCAGGCGACCATTGAGTTGACCGAGGTGCAAGCGAACGTTCCGATTGACGCGGCGAGATTGGCCAGACCGGCACCAGCACGGAAACCGCAGTAGCGCTCTGCGGAGAGTTGTGGGAGCGGTCTATGTTTCTAATAAGCTCGTAGCCGCGGGCTTGCTTTGGGTTTTCTCCAAACTAGACCATTACCTGAAGGTGAAATCCCTGGCCCTGTAGAACACTTCCAATAGGAGAGTGAATTGTGGCGAAGAAAAATGGCTCCCTTAACCGTCGCGGCTTTCTGAAAGGCGCGGCTGCCGGCGCAGCGGCGCTTGTGGCGACAGCCCCAGCCGCGAACGCACAACGCGGCGCGGCGCCTGCAGCTACGGCTCCGCAACCGTCCGAAGCCCAGCTCGCAGCTGACACAACTCCAAGACCTGCGCAAGTCAGCACACGGATCATCGAAAAACCTGGCTCTGACTTCATGGTCGATGTGATCAAGTCGCTCGGTATCGAGTATGTGGCCGCGAATCCAGGATCGAGCTTTGAAGGGCTGCATGAATCGCTCATTAATTACGGCGAAAACAAAATGCCCGAGTTCCTGACCTGCACGCACGAAGAGAATGCTGTTGCGATGGCGCACGGCTACGCCAAGATTGAGAACAAGCCAATGCTGGCATTGCTGCATGGCACCATCGGAGTCCAGCATGCAGCGATGGCGATCTATAACGCTTATGGCGACCGCGTACCGATATTCATGATGGCGGGCGCGGGCGATACGGCAGTGCCGGCCCACAATGCCGTGGATATGGCTGCGATGGTTCGTGACTTTGTGAAGTGGGACCATCAACCAACAACGCTCGCACAGTTCGCCAATTCCTGTGTTCGCGCCTACAAGCTTGCCACGACGCCTCCGACGGCGCCGGTCCTGGTCATCGCAGAATCGGATCTCCAGGAGAGACCGCTTGAGCAAAAACCGAATATACCAAAGCTCGTCATGCCCGCAGCGCCGGCCGCCGATCTCGGTTCTGTCCGGGAAATGGCAAAGATGCTCGTTGCCGCGGAAAGTCCCCGCATCAACGCCGGGCGCGTGGCTCGCTCACAAAAAAGCATCGAGCAAATGGTCGAGTTGGCAGAACTGCTAGGGGCGCCCGTCAACGTGGGAGGAGACCGCGTGAACTTCCCGAACCGGCATCCCCTCGCCGGGAACGGCACCGGTCAACCGGATCTCATCCTGAGTCTGGAAGCTGCCGGTGGCGGCGGTGGATTCGGCCAGAACGCGGCAAACAATCGTGCGAAGACCATCAACGTCAGCTCTCTCGAGTTGTTGGCCACTCACAACTTCAACATCAATGGAAACCCGCCTCAGGCCGATCTGCTCATCACAGCCGACGCCGAGTCCTCTCTGCCGGCGCTTCTTGAAGAGGTGAAAAAGCTGATCACTGCCGATCACAAGAGAGTTGTCCAGGAGCGTACCGCGAAGCATGCCCAGGCTAACGACAAGGCTCGTCTGGAAGGCAAGGAAGTTGCACGGTTCGGTTGGGATTCCAGCCCGGTCAGCCTGGCGCGGCTTGCTGGGGAACTTTGGCCCTTGATCAAGAACGAAGACTGGTCGCTGGTCTCCCCGCAGGGCTTCGTCGGCGGCTGGCCAGGCCGCTTGTGGAACATGGACAAGCATTATCGCTACATCGGTGGTCAGGGTGCGGGCGGAATGGGTTACGGCGCACCGGCATCCGTGGGTGCAGCTCTCGCCAACAGAAAGTACGGACGGTTGTCGATCAACATCCA
>QHXC01000524.1 GCA_003222815.1 Acidobacteriota bacterium
AAATGTGGCCGGATCCGATTCGATCGGCGGTTCGGTGGCGACAATCCCGACGACGTTGTATCTTCCGGGCGTTACGCTGTTGAGGTCATTGTCACGATGGTTCCATGTGATTTCGAAGCTCCAGTTCTTGCTAGGTCGAATCGTTTCCTGCCGGATGACCTGAGAGAAAAACATGCGGCGTGACCAGCGCCAGACCTCCTGGCCCGTCTGAGCGTCAATAACCGCGAAATCGTAAGTCTGGCCGGATCGGAAGCGAAATGGCAGCAACTTGTCCGAAGTGTTAATCACCGTCAAAGTAAATCGGTGACCCTCGGGTGTGGCATCGGCCCGAACGTCGAGTACAGGATTGTCATCGGAAATCGACCCCACCTTTTGAGCCAGTTCCTTCGTCTTCTGCTCAGGTGCTTTCGGCTGTGGAAGCGCTGGCGCCCCTTGCGCTGCAGCTTCGGCAGCCCTGCGTTCGCCAACACGTACACTGGCCAGCTTCGCGATTTGAAGTCCATTTGCCCCGCGAATCCGCGCTTCGACGATGCCGAGGCCGCGCTGAAACGTCAACTCCATGAGATCCATGCGAAGTACAAACTTCAGCGGCAGACCGGACGGATCGGACTGGAGGACCTCCGCCGTCGCACCATCGGCAAGAAACAACGGCCCTTCTTCGTTGTCCGTCATCTTCAAGTATTGACGTTCCTGGCGGTCGTAACGGATCAGTTTCGTCAAGTTGCCGCCTTCCACCACAAACGGAAATCGCGTCAGCACGTAGAAGCTCCGGCCACTCATGATCCTGTGCTCCAGAATTGAGAAGTCGAGGTCCCCGATCTTCTGGCCATTTTCATTGACGACCTCATAAACCCATCGGTTACCGACTTCCAATGGAATAAAATCCGCGGACATCCTGACGCCCTGGGCGAAGAGCGTTGGGGATAGTAAATAAAAAAACACGACAAACCGAAAATTCATTGAGATTAAGTGTAGCATGCAGGCTAAAGCTGCGGAGCGGCAACAGGGTGATCTAAGAATGCAGGCTCGGGAGGATCTGACCAATGTTCAATTCTCAATTCTCATCCGAAAGGAGAAGCTGCCGCATGTGCGAGCCGGTCCGACAGTGCGATCTTGTCTTGCATCCACTTCGGATGAGAATTGAGCATTGGGAATTGAGCATTGGTCAGATCCCCCGGTCGGATTCAGGGCAGCGGATTCTGCCAAGTTATTTTTGCGCGAGCCCTAAACTCCCCTCGGCAGAGGATGCTAACAACAGCACCAACAGGTAAAAGCCATGTCTGACGAGCAATACATGGATTTGGCACTGGCCGAAGCCCTGAAGGCGGAATCTGCAGGCGAAGTGCCCGTTGGGGCAATTGTCGTGGCCGATGGCGCCGTCGTCGGCCGAGGCTTCAATCAGCCGATTTCCACAAACGACCCGACGGCCCACGCTGAAGTGGTGGCTCTGCGCGAAGCAGCAAGAACTATCGGAAATTACCGGCTCTCCACAGTCACGATGTACTCTACAGTCGAACCTTGCGTGATGTGCGCCGGCGCCATGATCCATGCACGGATTGCGCGGCTGGTGTTCGGAGTTCCGGACGCGAAGGCGGGTGCCGCCGGATCGATTTACAACGTCCTGACGGACCCGCGCTTGAACCATCGTGTGGAGGTGCTTTCAGGCATTCGTCAGTCCGAGTGTGCTTCCCTGCTCCAGGATTTCTTTGCCCGGCGCCGCACCTGAATTTATGTCGCGCGAGATTCTCGGGATCCCACCACCGCCGGCCGATGCGCGCATCGTCTATGGCACGGACCCTTACCAGTTTGCGGATCTACGGCTGCCCGAAGGCGCCGGCCCGCATCCGGTGGCGATCCTGATCCACGGCGGATTCTGGCGCGCCGCCTACAACCTGGAATACATTGGGCATGTTTGCGCCGCATTCACGCGCGCAGGTCTGGCGAGCTGGAATGTGGAGTACCGGCGGATCGGAAATCCCGGCGGCGCCTGGCCCGGAACTTTTCAGGATGTGGCAAACGCCGCGGACCATCTTCGATCGATTGCGATTCCATATCGCCTGGATCTGAACCGCGTCATCGCCGTAGGCCACTCCGCGGGCGGGCACCTGGCACTGTGGCTGGGTTCGCGAAAGAAGTTGCCGGTAGGGAGTCCGATCCACACCATCGATCCTTTGCCGCTGACGGGAATCGTTTCGCTCGCGGGCGTGGCCGATCTGCGAAAGTCCTGGGAACTGCGCCTGAGCAACACGGTTGTGGCTGATTTCCTCGGCGGCAGTCCCGAGGAAGTTCCGCATCGTTACCGCGTCGCTTCTCCGATCGAGTTGCTTCCGTTCGGAATCCCCCAAAGACTAGTACATGGAACGAACGATGCCAGTGTGCCGTTCGAAATGAGCCGGCAATACGTTTCCACAGCCGTCGCGCATGGAGACAACGCCGAACTGATCCCACTCGAAGGCGCCGGCCACTTCGAGCTGGTCGATCCGCGGACAAGAGAGTTCGAACGAGTGCAGGAGATCGCGTTGTCGCTCATGTGATGCGCTAATTGTGGAGAAAACAAAAAAAAGGGGCGCCCGTAGGACGCCCCTTTGATTTGGAGTCAGCTAATCTATTTTACTTGTTGATCGTTGATCGTGGTGACCTCGACACCGCAGACAGTGCTGAAGCGCCCGTTGTACTGGTCGCCGCTGTATTCAGCGCGCCAGTAGTAGGTGCCTTGGTGCACGGCCACTCCTGTGTTTGTGGATGCAACTCCATTGGCATCGATCGGAAGGTTCGAGTTGCTACTGATCTCGACCGGGGTACCGACCTCCTGTGTGCAGATATCGTCCGTGTAGAGATGGAAATTCACGTAAGCCCCAGTCCCGCCCGAAGTGAGGCCGGTGATCGTCAACTTGTCTTGAAGCACTGCACTTTGCGTCGTCGGCCCCTTCAGAGCGGTGTTGGTGATCGTGCAGGTTTGAGCCCCACCGTTGCCGACGACAACGTTGGAGCAGTTACTATAGCTCACTGCGTACCCATCATTGACTGGCTCGGTGATGGTATAGGTACCGGCCGGGACGGACAGCGGATTGGAGCCGTTCAGATCATCCGCACCCGGTAAGAAAGACTGTGCGGGACCGCCATTAACTTGGAATGAGAAGTCGGTGGCCTTGCCCGTACCGCCGTTAGTGTTGTTGACGACCTTGTTGACGATCAGTGTGCCTGCTTGGGCGGTGTTGGTGATCGTGCAGGTCTGGGTCCCACCGTTGTCCAGGGCGATGTTATCGCAGTTATCGCGGGCGGTCGCGTAACCGGCGACGGAAGGCTCGGTGACGGTATACGTTCCCGCGTCCTTCGTGAGGGTGTTCTTGCCGTGGAGCTCGTCGCTGTCCTGGAGGAACGCGATTGGAGCCCCGTCGTTGATT
>QHXC01000525.1 GCA_003222815.1 Acidobacteriota bacterium
TGCACCGGTGGACTCGCCGCACGGTCGCCGGGCCGGCTGGCGGAAACGGAGAAAATGTTGACGCGTACCGGCGCAGGCAGTTCAACATCAAGATCGATCATCATTTCAATCAGAATCACACGTTGACAGGAACGTTCATTCGTGAATCCCATTACACCGACAACAACCTCGTGCAGTTCTGGCCCACCGGGTGGGGCGGCGATATATTCGAGTACCCGAAAGTCATAACAGCGCAATTGACCTCGACGCTTTCGCCAACCCTGCTGAATGAATTCAAGTGGGGGCGCCGCGTCACATCTCTCTACTGGGATCCCGCCTATCAGTCACCCACCTCGCAGGCAAAAGAGGCTTTCGATTTCCTGACGAAG
Source organism: Acidobacteriota bacterium (assembly GCA_003222815.1). GTDB lineage: Bacteria > Acidobacteriota > Terriglobia > 20CM-2-55-15 > 20CM-2-55-15 > 20CM-2-55-15. Next base: position 369 of record QHXC01000525.1, read on the forward strand.
ATCAATGGTATTCCGATCAACCAGCTTCCTGTCCTGTTTCCAAATCACGTGATCAACAACTCCTTTACCGGCGCGGGTAGCGGCTGCCCGCCGATTTGCACCGCCAGCGATCTCGGCAATACGGCCCCCTTGAATAGTTTCACCGAGACGCTGAGTTGGACCAGGGGCAGTCACGCGTTTAAAAGTGGTATTGAATTTCGCCATGCCTCCAGCAAGGGGTGGGCCGCAGGAGGTCTGATGCCGATCGTCACTGGTGGCCCCGGAGCTATCCCTGTCACCGGCATCGACAGGGTTTCCGGACTGCTGTCGCCGAACCAGGCGTTGGCTCAAAACCTGCTGCTGACACTGGCCGGTTCGGTCGACACCATCAGCCAGAAGTTTGAAACGCGCGAACCGACGGATACGCAGTACCTGGACTATCGCCAGGACTATTTCGGTCCGAACCAGCCACCCCTTACTTACGGAAAAATCCGGAAGTCGATTCAGAACGAATTCAACTTCTTTGTGAAGGATGACTGGAAGATCACCCCTAATTTCACCCTGAATCTGGGTCTCCGCTATGACCTGTTCCGGGTTCCGTATTTCGAGAGCGGTACCGGTAAAAACTGGACAAGGGGTTTAGTCGGAGGCAACAGTGCCGCGTTCGGATATTCGGGCCGGAGTTTCAACAATTGGATGTCGGGGGGTACACCGCAGAAAGGTGACTTGACCCAAATTGTCCTGATTGGGCGAGACACACAGTATCCGGACCAGGGAATATGGCCAAGCGACAAGAACAACTTTGCGCCTGCAATAGGATTTGCCTGGTCGCCCACCTGGCTTGGTAAAGACAAAACCACTCTTCGTGGTGGATACCAAATCTCGTACCAATTACCCGGCAATACGCTCTCATGGATTGGCTCGGACGCTGGAAACACGCCGGGATTGGTTTATCAACCAATCGATAGGGGAACCGGTGAATACCGGGATTATTCAAACATGTCCATTCCTCTGCCGGTGACGCTCACGCCGGTTTCTCCAACGGTATTCCCGCTCACGGATCGATCGCAGGTTCTGTCGGTCTTCGCTCCGGACTATGCAACGCCCTATGTTCAAACATTCACATTGGGGATTACGCGGGCGCTGACCTCGAATCTGACACTGGACTTCCGGTATCTCGGCGACCGCGGCTTGAAACTCCACTCCTCGATGAATCTCAACGAAGCGGACTTCAGAAACAACGGCTTACTCCAGGCTCTGGCAATCACGCGGGCCGGCGGCGATGCCCCGATGTTCGATCAGATGTTCAAGGGTCTGAATCTTGGGAGCGGTGTTGTCGGCACGGACCTGTCGGGATCGGAAGCGCTTCGCCGGAACTCGTCATTCCGAACCTTCATCGCGAACGGGGACTTCGCAAGTGTCGCTCGCGCCCTCAACACGACAAATGTGGGTACTGTCCAACCAAGAGGCCAGGTCGTTAATGGCGGCACGCTTCGCTCGAGCGGATTGTTTCCGGAAAATTTCATCGTGGCCAACCCGCAGTTCTCCACGCTCAACTACCGCAATAACTCCGACAGTTCGAACTACCACTCGCTGGAGGCCGGGTTCACCGTTCGCCCCACACATGGTATCGCCTACCGGGCGGCGTATACCTGGAGCCGCAGCCTCGCCGTCAGTGGAGGCGTGAACTTAGGTGGTACCTTCAACGGCACATACCGGGATCTGTTAAACCGAAATGCGGATTACACCCTTCAGCCCACGCACCGGGCTCATGATTTCCGGAGTTATGGAACGTTCGAGCTGCCCTTCGGCCCAGGCCGGCGGCTCGGCGCCAACTCCTCGGGCTGGTTTGCTCGGCTGATCGAGCACTGGGACGTTGGTGCGATAGTCAACCTCACATCCGGAGCTCCGCTTTTGGTTATCGGCGGGCAAACGATCTATGGCTTGACTACGCTTGTCGGCGGGGAAACCGCCTCCCGCATGAACGGGCAAACCGTTACAGGCATCGGTACCCCAGACGTTGTGGGAGAATTTCCTCGTGACGGAAAGGTCGTCTGGCCAGTGAAAAAGGACGACGCATTCGGCAATTTCTTTTCACAGCAATACCAGAGAGTGCCCGACCCGGCGTGCGCCAATGTGGCCTCATCGCTCGCACCTTTTTGCACTCTCAGTGCGCTTGCGGATGCCAACGGAAAAATCGTCTTGCGGAATGCTGCGCCTGGACAACTCGGATCGCTCGGCCTGAATCCGCTTACAGGACCGGGAATGTGGAGCTTCGACGCGAATCTCCTGAAGACGATCAAGATTGCGGAGTCGAAAACTCTG
>QHXC01000526.1 GCA_003222815.1 Acidobacteriota bacterium
CGTTTCGAAATCGTCATGATCGATCGTCAGAATCAGCGAAGGGCGTCCGCGATCCTCGGGTTCATATTAGACGAGTTGAGTTGGAGTTCTTGACGAGTCCAGGCAACGGGCGTAGAGTTTGAACAATTATTAAAGAGGCAAACCTTCTCTAAATTTCGCATGTCAGGTAGAGGCAACACCGGGCGGTGGTGCCAACTTCGTGCGCAACGCTTTAATGGTTTAAGTGTTGTTGAAAGGAGACCACCCATGACGCGAGTTACTTGTCTCGTGGCAGGACTGATGCTGTTCGCGGCGTCCGCTGCTGCCCAGGCGCCGGCGGCGGGGCAGAAACTGGGCCTCGCGGCCAGCATGCAAAGCGCCTACACCACCCTGAAGGGGAACCTCACGCAGGCGGCCGAGAAGATGCCCGAGGCCAACTACACATTCAAGCCGGCTTCCGACCCCGATCTCCGTACGTATGGCCAGTGGATCGGCCACCAGACCGACAACCAGTTCACCAACTGCGCCATCATCAAGGGCGTGCCGAACCCGAGCCCTCCACAGAGCAACGAAAAGAAGACGCGCAAGGCTGAATTGGTCAAAGCGCTGGCCGACGCGTTCGCGTTCTGCGACGGTGCGTTTTCGGCGCTGACCGATCAGAGCGCGATGCAGATGGTCAAGCAGGGAGAGGGGGAAACCGCGCGCGGCGGGGTTGCCTCGGCCATGCTTTCGCACGGCCTCGAGTCGTACGGCATCGTCGTTGTGTATCTGCGCGCGAAGGGCATCGCGCCGCCGAACGCCAACCCGGCGGGCGCGCGCGGGGGACGAGGGGGCCGCGGGGGGCAGTAAAGCGCCCACTCGGGCTTAGAACGCTAACGCTAGTTCCTTCTTAATGGCGGCGTACATGCGCGTTGTAACCGCGTTGTACTCTATTGCCCGTAGCGGGCGGCTTGTTCTCCCTGGCGAAGCGGCGATCTAGAAAACCCATCAACTCGATAAAGGAGAATTGCAAATGCTCCACATCGTTCGTAGGTTATCCATGGTGGCGATTGTCGCGCTTTGTATCGTCATTTTCGCGTTCGCGAAAGCGCAACAACAGGCCAGGCCGGCCGGGCAAGCTGCAGCTGCCGCCCAGGCTGCCAAAGATACCTGTTGGGGGAAAACTCCGTGTCCGGAAGACCATCGTCCTCCCGTTGCTTTCAGGGAAGACTGGACGGATGCGACTCCCGGCGTGCCGACGGATTACAAGGACAAAGATCTGGATGCCCATCTACAAAATAAGAATCTGACGATGGTCCGGTATGGGGCAGGCGCCAAAGACGTTATATACGATCGCCACGTCGGCCCCCGCGATGATCCGGGCTACATCTGGCTCGGTGCTTGCGCGGCCGGTCCGTGTGTCATCACCCTGAAAGACAAGGCGGATTACCTTGATTTGTCGAATCCCATGTCGAAGGTCGTTTGGCGCACCAAACAGGGTGGCTTCAGACAACTTCGCCTTGTCCTGAAGCTAGCCGACGGAAGTTTTCTCATCAGCGACCGCTACGCTGGTCCGGCAGAAGACTGGAACATCTCGGAAATTTTGATCAGCGACGTCCACTGGAGAATACTCAAGATCCAGGAGCCCGTCAGAATATATGAGGACTCTCTTGTCGAGAAACCAAACTTGACCAAGGTCGACGAAATCGGCTTCACTGATCTTATGGTCGGCGGCCCAGGCTTCACGAGCGGAACCTCTCGCGTCGATTGGATTGAAGTTCATGCGGACCGTGTAAAGCGGTCGTCAGCCACAAACAACAATAACTGATCAACGTGTTTCGGCCGAGGTTGCCGAGGGTCCCGGCGTCCGGAACGCTAAAGACGCCGGGATCAAAAAGCAGGCTCGGGCCTCCCAGTTTTTGTCCGGCTTCCACCCCGGTCGCGCCCGTAACGGGGTCGTGCAGCCGATCGAGACGCCGTGTGTTGGATTGTTGTTTTTGGCCCGGGAGCAAGTTGGGTCGCGTGGCGGCAAACAAGTATCCGGGGCGGCGAACGTTGATTTGCGGGCGTGGCCCGCAGGGCCATGAATCTTTACTATCCGCCTGAAGAGAGTGCCTTGACAGCGGTATCCGGAATCTTTATCGTTCCCGTATCACCATCGAAACGGAGGGTCCTGTGAGAAAGAAAATTGCGGGCGTCCTCATCGCAGCTGTCGGCCTTCTTGTGTATTCAGCTCCGCTGCTCGCACACCACGGGGCGGCGGGCTTCGACGACAAAATCCTCACATTCAAGGGGACCGTGACCGAATGGACTTGGGCCAATCCCCACTGCTTCCTGAGGTTCGATGCCAAGGACGAGAGCGGCAACGTCGCACACTGGGCTGTCGAAACGCAGAATCCGACGACTATGAGCGGGCTCGGCTGGACCCGGACCTCATTCAAGGCCGGAGATATGGTTACGGTGACCCTGCAGGGCGTCAAGAACGGCGCGCCAATCGGGCGCCTCAGAACGGTCACGTTTGCCGATGGCAAATTGTTACTAGCGACCGGCGTAACCGGTCCTGATCCGCCACCGGAGAAGTGACCCTGGATCCGAGGATTTCGACACGCCAAGATACTTCATTGTCTCGATCGCTGCCTTTGTGGCCTCATTTTGAGACAAACGCAAAGCTGTGCCGGAGCGCTAAGGGCTTGCGGAAAAATAACTTGGCAGAATGCCCGATCGGGATCTGACCAGTGTTCAATTCCCAATGCACAATTCTTATCCGAACAGAGCGAACGACTCGCAATCCGACATCCACTTCGGCTGAGAATTGCGCATTGGGAATTGAACATTGGTCAGATCCTCGGGGCTGCGCCATCCAGAAAATGCTGCGAAGCCACCTTTGAGGCGCAGACGGGGAAGCTGTGAAAAAATTGGAATCAAGCGGCGGGCAGGGCAATCGCGTTCATGTAGACCTTGACATGACCAACAGCGCCAATTAGTCTCGGGCCTACATCTGTTTTTAGTCTTCAAAGCAGGAACCATTTCGGAGGTATTACGATGAGATGCACTTTGCTTGGGACCATGGTTGTCGGGATTATTCTGGCGGCGCAGCCGGTGTCGGCGCATCACTCCGGAGCAACGAAGTATGACGAGAAAAAGCCGGTAACGTTGAAAGGAACGGTGACCAAGGTCGAATGGATGAATCCCCACGTCTACTATTACCTCGACGTGAAGGATTCCAGCGGCAAGGTTCAGAACTGGGCCTGGAAGGGTTCCTGCCCCGGCAGGCTGGACTGCATGACATCAATGGACGGAGCGTAACGCTCGCCGACGGCCGCAAGGTTTTCGGCGGCGCCGGCGATGGACTTCCCGGCGGACCAGCGCAATAAAAGGAGCCGCGCATGAAAAGGACTACGAAGAGATCATTCTCCGCTTTGTTGTCGATCGTGGCCGCTGTGGTGATGGTTTCCATTCCGGCATTCGCCCATCATGGAACCAACATCTCCTACGACCATGCCCATCCAATCACATTCAAGGCCACAATGACCGAATTTCGCTTCAGCAATCCTCATGCGCAGATCTTCTTCGACGTCGTCGATGAAAAAGGCAACGTCGCGCACTGGAATGGAGAGCTGACCAATCCCAGCAACCTGGCCAGAAACGGCTGGACCAGGAAACGCTCCGAGAGCGAACTTAAGCCCGGCATGCCGCTCACCATTACGGTGTTTCCTTCCAAAGCGGGAACCACGACCGGTGTGGTTTCGAAGATTCTGAACGAAAAGGGTGAACAGATACTGCTGGGCCGAGACGCACGTATCGAGTAGGAGTCCAACATGCGAAATCGCTTCATGACCGTAATCGTGACCGCCTCGACTCTGCTGACCTTGTCGTCGCCGGCCCTCGCTCAGAATGCTCCGCGGCAGGCAGCTCCGGCCGCCTCGGCCAAAGCTCCCTTTGATCCGCATGACCTGAATGGCATCTGGAGCCGCAATAACCAGGGATGGGGCGGCGGCGGGACCTGCCGCGAATGTGGAGACCGTGGATTCGGCAATGATGTCCCCCCGATGACACCGGAAGGCGAGAAGCTGTTCAACTCCTATAAGCCGTCTTATGGTCGGGAGCTGGGAAGCGCAGCAGCCGCCAAAAACACCCAGGAACATATTGGACGGCGCCGGGCGGTTCCTCCGGCTCAGGGTACCGATATTGCCAACGAGAGCAATCCCTCGGGCATTCCCCGCATTCTGCTCTATCCGGATCCCGTGGATTTTCTTCAAACGAAGGATCGCATCGTCCAGTTTTTCCAGTGGACCAGCCAATGGCGCACCATCTGGATGGACGGACGCAAGCTACCCGAGGAGCCGGATTTTCGCCGATGGAACGGATACTCGGTTGGTCACTGGGAGGGCGATACGCTCGTCGTCGACTCCTACGGTTTTGACGGACGCTCATGGGTCGATCATTTCGGTTATCCGCACAGTGATGACATGCAGCTTCAGGAACGTTATCGCCGCATCGACCATGACACCCTGGAACTCCATATGACCCTCACAGACCCGAAGATCTACACGAAGCCCTGGGTCAGTGATCCGAAACGGTTCAAGCTCCTGCCAAAGGAAATCATCTCCTACGATGGCTGGTACGGCATTCTTGAAGAAATCTGCGCTCCCATTGATGCCGTCGATAACTTCAAGAAAAGAGTCATGGATCCTGCCGGCGGAGTAACCCACAAGTAGCGGGTTGTCTCGGGCTCCCCTCGCGTGCGCCACCTCTGGCGCCGGCGCTCTCCCAACACATGCGCGCGGCGGAGTCAGGATGCAGGGACAATCCGGTTGCCGGCCGGTTTCGAATGTGACACAATGTGACACATGAAATCGATTTCAATCCGCCAGTTGCACGAAAAAACCGGCGAGTGGGTTCGGAAAAGCGAGAGGCTCGGCGCCATTACGGTGACCGACCGCGGCAAGGCAGTGGCTCGGATCGTTCCGGTTGAGGCTGCTTCAACGGAGCTATTTCGATTCGGCGTATATCGCCAAGTTTTATGTCGACGAACCGGAAAGCGATGCCGTCCGGCGTTTGGCCGAAACGCTCGGACGCGTGCATTGCTGCGCGCTCGGACGCCTCGAGGTAGCAGGTGCCTTTCATCGCAAATGGCGCGAAGGCGCATTCACGGAGCGCGAGTTCCGCGAAGTCTCTGCCCAATTCTTCGACGATTGTGCGGCCGGGTTGTGGACCTGGTTTTCGGTTACGGATGGCTTGATCGCGAAGGCCGCGAAGTCCCTTGGGTCCCTGAGCAAGCGCGTCACGATTCGGTCGGCAGATGCATTGCACCTCGTCTGTGCCAGGGAGAACGGGCTGCGACGTCTCTATACCAACGACCGTCATCTGCTGCGGGCGGCGCCGGCGTTCGGCGTCGAAGCGCGGACCATCTGATCGGTCTCCACGAGGTGCGCCGCAAAAAGTACCGCTGCTCGATATCCATAAAAGGTTTTACAATAAGTAGCAACTTCCACGCATTTGAGAGGTGAGATTTTGTCTAAAAAACTTGTCCTTTCACTGATGATGATGGGCGTACTGGCATACTCCCATTCCGCTTTTGGGCAAACAGTCCCAACAGGACAACAACGCATCGTACAGGAGATCATCATCAACGGCCAGCAGGCGCAGGGTGTGATGGTCGTCCAAAACGGAACGGTCCAAGGCCACACCTGCCCATCCCCGCAACACTACGTCACGGCCGATCAATCTTCCAGTGGATGGGCGTGCTTCGAACAGACGACGGGAATGTGGCTACTCCATGCTCAACCGCCGCCACAGACTACATACGTATACCAGCAGCCCCCGGTATACGTGCCGGCCCCGACCATTCCAATCTATAGCTACTATCCGTATGGCTATGATCCGTACGGCTACTATCCCTACGGCTACTATCCGTACATCGTTGGTCCGCGATTCGGTGTTGGATTCGGCTTCGGGTATCGTTCACCGATCATCGTAACCAGGCCCATCCTAGGCAGACCTTTCGTGCCGTTCATCCAGCCCAGACCATTTGGCGGGTTCAGACAGGCGAGAGCGGGTGTAGCATTCGGGCGTATCGGGCGGAGATAAATCCGGCCGCGGCAGCCAGGCTTCAAACTCCTGCTCCCCAACGCGAAGGGAATTCTCGACCGGTGCACGGCGAGCAATTCCTCCCGAAAATAGCGAGAGTTTTTATCCGACTTGGGAAGGGAGATCAATGAAACGCGTTTGGATCGCTTTTTTCATTGGATTGGTGGGATCGTCGGTGACCTGCGGGAGCGTCTGGGCGCAAGCGACGGCGCAGATCAGCGGCACCGTTCGAGATCAGAGTGGGGCGGTGCTGCCTGGTGTGGAAGTGACGGCAACGCAAACCGGTACGGGCATCGCCAGAACTGCCGTCACGAATGAGACTGGATCCTACATTCTGTCGAACCTGGCGTTGGGTCCGTATCGATTTGAAGCGGCATTGCTCGGTTTTCGTACGTTTGTACAGACCGGAGTTGTCCTGCAGGTCAACAGCAACCCGGTGATCAACCCGGTTCTGGAGATCGGTCAGGTCACCGAACAGGTCGAGGTGCAGGCCAATGCCGCGCTCGTGGAAACGCGGAACACCGCTGTGGGTGCGGTCATCGAGAACGAGCGGATTCTGGAACTGCCACTTGAGGGACGCAGGGTCACCGACCTGATCACAATCTCGGGCGCCGCTGTCCAGGGGGTTGCAGGCTCCGTACCGGGCGGTTTTATTCGGGGTACGAGTGGAGCAGCTAGTCTTGTCTCCATAGCTGGCGGACTGCAGTTCGGAGTGATGTATGCCCTGGACGGAGCCATGCATAACAATGCGTATGACAACTCGCAAATGCCATTCCCGTTCCCGGATGCGCTCCAGGAGTTTAAGGTGGAAGTCAGCGGCAGCGCCGCTGCGAGCGGCAGCAGGGGATCGGGCGGCCAGGTCAACGCGGTCACCAAGTCGGGCACGAATGAACTGCATGGCAACGCGTTTGAGTTTGTGCGCAATTACGCGTTCAACGCTCGAAACTTCTTTGCTTTGCAGCGAGACAATTTGAAGCGCAATCAGTTTGGCGGAACGCTGGGTGGACCGATTTTGAAGAACAAGCTCTTCTTCTTCGGAGGCTATCAGGGGACCATAACCCGCTCCACCGGAGGGGACACGCCCGGCTATGTTCCGACGGCGGCGATGATGGCTGGTGACTGGACGACGTTCACCTCTCCAGCGTGTAATGCTGGCCGGCAGGTCACCTTGACCTCGCCGTTTTTCAACAATCGCATCGATCCTGCGCTTTACAGCAAACCGGCACTGAACATCGCCGGCAAACTTCCAAAGGCCCAGGACGAGTGCGGCAAGGTCATTTACTCTATCCCACAAAAACCCAACGAGTTTCAGATTGTCAGCAAAGTCGACTATCAACAGAGCGCCAGGCATTCCATCTTTGGGCGCTACATGGCGACGAGCTACGAGTCGCCGCACCCCTATACCCTCACCGGCAACCTCCTGACGTTGACGACCAACGACGGCGGTAACGACGATCTCGCGCAGTCGTATGCTCTGGGCAGTACGTACCTGATTAGCCCGAACACGATCAATGCCTTCCGTCTGTCG
>QHXC01000527.1 GCA_003222815.1 Acidobacteriota bacterium
CCAAAGGTCCGTGCAGCACAGTTCATTGGCCGTTCGATCCACGGTCCAGATGGCGCCTAAGTCCCATCCGCTCGTTTCACATATGGACTGGATGATTTTGGGAGCGGCCTCCTTCAGCGTTGAGGATTCGGACAGGACCCGGCTCACCGCATCTCTAATCTGCAAACGGAGCTCAAATCGTTCGCGCTCCGACACGGCCGCGGCCACCACCAGGGCCATGATGCTGATAGTGCTCACAAAAGCTTGGAGCAACAGCAGTGATTTGTTGATGTCTGCGGTGACGAACGGGCCCACGCCATGCAACGTGCCCCATAAGGCGAGTCCCGAGATGGCGGCGACCGAGGCGATAGCGCCGCGCTTACCAAAGCGGAACGCCGCCCACAACACCGGCAGCATGGCCAGGTACTTGAATTGATTGTTTATGGTGAGAGGAATGGGTTCTACGAACAGGATCCGGCCCACCAAAACCACCGCGAACACCAAGCCCGCCCCCTCTACAGCCTGCTTGAGTCCCGGTCGAGAAAAGCGTTGCGTTACCCAAATCAACAGCAGGGGGGCCACGATTAAAGCCCCAAGCATGTCCCCCAGCCACCAGGTTAACCAAATCGCCGGATACTGTTCCCAGCGGGCCTCGCGCCCCAGGCATAAGCTAATGGCACCAAAAGTCGCGCTGACGGCCGTGCTCAGGATCGCGGCCAGCCCGACAAATTTGAAAACGTCGTACGCGCGATCAAAGACTCTTGCACCATGGGCGTAACGGTTCACCAGCCAGGCACCCAAAAGCGCTTCCAAGGTGTTGCCGGCGGCAATGGCGAGAGCGGGCACCGGAGTTCCAGACGTAGTGATGTTAACCAGAAATGCACCCAGGAAAATTCCGGGCCACATCCGATAGCCGCACAAGAGCAGAGCGGCCAGCGCGATGCCGGTCGGGGGCCAGACAGGCGAGACGCTTGCGTTCACAAATGCCAGCAACAAACCCAATTTGCCGGCACAAAAATAAACAGCCGCAAGGGCCAACACACCGGCCAGTCTCTTCAAAAGGGGTTTCACTTCAGAGATCCGCGCCATCATGTCCGTGATTCGTTCTGGAAATCAACCGCCATTCATTCTTCCGAAGGTACCTTCCGCTCGGAAAACTCATAGAGCTGAAGAAGACAATCCGGGCAGATTCCATGCTTGCAGGTTGCGTCTGTGTGCTCCTGGATATAGGCTTCCACTCGGTTCCAATAGCCCTGATCGTCGCGTATTTTGTGACACCACGAACAGATCGGCAGCAGCCCGCTAAGCGTCTTAACCCGGGTTATCGAGTCTTTCAGTTCTTCCCAGAGTCTGGTTCGCTCCAGATCCAGTTGGTGCTTGTGCAGCGCCATTTCGATGGCTACCCGTAGCGCGCAGTCATCGAACGGCTTCAGCACGTAGCCATAGGGGGCGGCGGTGTTTGCTTTTTGAAGTGTGGCATCGTCGGAGTGCGCCGTGACAAATACGACAGGAATATTGTAGTTCCCGTTGATTCGCTGGGCTGTCTCGATGCCGGAGATGCCACGCCCAAGGTTGATATCCATAAGCACCACGTCCGGGAGATGCACGGCAGTTTGCTCAAGGGCCTCGGTTGACGAGAAGGCCGTGCCCACCACGTTATGGCCCAACAACTGCAGCTTTTGTTCGAGGTGCAGGGCCACGAGAGCTTCATCGTCGACTACAAGAATCCTCGCGTTTTTCATAAATAGTGTTTCTGACTCTCGTTCATCAGCCGGTGGCTCGCGCCCTGGAGCTAGTCTCGGAGCACGGGCTTTTTCGTTGCTTCCTGGCAACCCGAAGCTTAGAGACCTCTGCTACACTTTGTCCGACTGCTGCTCGATCTCTGCCGCCGGCCTTGGCCCGATACAGGGCCGCGTCTGCGTTTCGCAATAGCGCCTCCGCAGTAGCACCGTGCTCGGGGAAAACAACCACTCCTAAGGATAGGGTTACCGATCCTAGGACCCGTCGATCGTGCTCGATATTCATGTGCCGGACTTGGACCCGTAGTCGCTCCGCAACCTTTTGGACGTTCTCGAGCGATGCGTCCGATAGGATGATCAAAAACTCTTCACCGCCGTAGCGGCAAACAACATCCTCACCACGAAACTGGTTTTGGAGTAGAGATCCCAATTCGCGAAGCACCGTGTCTCCAGCGGCGTGACCGAATTGATCGTTGAAGCGCTTGAAATGATCCACATCGAGCATGATTAGCCCAAAGTGCATGCCGTGACGCATGGCGCTGTGTAAGTGCTGATTCAAGGACTCTTCCAGGTAGCGGCGGTTATATAAGCCCGTCAGCGGATCCCGGAGGGCCTGGCTGTGTAGAGTTTCCATAAGCGTCGCGTCGAAGCGCTTTCTTTCGGTGATCTTGTTGTGCCTGTAGAGTCCCATCTCCATGGCCACGCGCAACTCTGCCTCGTCGAACGGCTTTAAACAGTAGCCGTAGGGCTCGGTGATCTGGGCTTGTTGGAGAGTTCTGCTGTCGGAGTGAGCCGTCAGGTAGATGACGGGGATGTTGAAGCGCCTCTGAATTTCTCCGGCCGCTTCGATACCGCTCATTGTTCCTGCGAGCTTGACGTCCATGAGTACCAGGTCTGGTCCCGTTGAGGCGGCCTGGTGTATTGCTTCTTCTCCCGTTGAAGCCAGGGCGGCCACGCCGTAGTCCATGTCAATGAGCTTCTTACAAATGTCCAGCGCAACGACGCTTTCATCCTCAACCACCAGGACCTGAATATTAGTCATGCATAGCTCCGCAGGGTATTAAACGAACGTTAGAGTTAAACTCGGCGGACATCAACGCATCAATCGGGATAGGCCTGAACGTTTGGTCAGGAAACTCCCGATAGGAGCTTTGCACAAGAAGCGGACAACGTGGAAATCCAGAGGTGGAATGAACCTATACGAAGCGAAAACTCCCCTCCTTCGCCAACTTCGCCAAGGAGGGGAATTCCGACTCATTCTGTTTTCCTCGTTGCTGCAAATTGTCTGGCGAGATCGACTCCCGATAGGACTACCGGTCCACCTGTTCGAGCCATAGCACGGCCTGGCGGGCCAGTTCGCGAGAATGCTTGATGTTGAGTTTTGCTTTGATGTGGGAGCAGTGGGTCTCAACAGTCTTCACACTCAACTGGAGCCGCTCGGCAATCTCTCGAAGACTCGATCCCCGACCGATCCATCGAAATACTTCGAGCTCACGATCGCTAAGCTGCTCTACGGGCGACTTCAGCGAAGGCGGGGAACCGTGGGCAAGGCTCGCCAGAGTTCGAGCGGACTCCTTTTCACTGAGGTAAACCTCTCCACCCAGGATCCGTCGCACGGAGACAGAATCAGCACGTGAAGACGTGGATGCTTTGGACGAATCTGCTTAAGAAGGTCCAGGCCATCCGTTCCCTTCAGAGAGAGGTCCGTGATTACGAGATCGGGCTCAGTCTGGTCCACACCGTTAACTGCTTGAACGGCGTCCTCGGCCCAACCACACACTTCCATGTCGGCCTGGCTATCGATGAGCTGAGCCAGCCCCCCGCGAGTAATGGGGTGATCTTCGACCAGGAAGATCTTGGCCTTCGTCATGGTTTCAATGGAAAACGGCAAGTCATGACGGTGCCTCCGCCGGGGTCTGCCGAAACTCTAAGCGAGCCACCAATCGTCGCGGCCCGATGCCGCATAATATCGAGCCCGCTACCCCGCCCTGAAGCTTCGCCCCAAAGTCCTCGTCCATTGTCTTTTACGCTGAGATAGCCAGTGGTTTGCTCCGCTTGCAAGCAGATGTCGATCCGTTGCGCGCCGGCGTGCTTGACGGCGTTGTTTACCGCTTCCTGAACGATTCGGAACAAATGGGTGGCGATGCCGGGATCCGATATCTGTGCGGACGAGGCCTCTAGAACAGCGCATTCGATCTGAAATTGAGATGTGATTTGATCCGCGAGGTTTTTGAGCGCCATTACCAGTCCGTCCGGCTGGGGCGGTACCGGCAATAATCCCCTGGCGAGTTTGCGCGTACTCTGAATCGCGTCGCCAAGTAGGTCGCTTATGTTTTTCGCGTCGGCGGCCTCCTGCTGTGATCTGCTGGCGAGCTTCTGTTCGAGCGTCTTGCACAAAAAGGCGACACCGGTCAGCATCTGGCCGAGCCCATCGTGTAAATCCTGACCAAAACGCCGGCGTTCTGCTTCGCTGACTTCGGCAATGATTTCTTCGACGCGCTGGCGCTCTAGAAGTTCGGCCGTGCGCCGGTCTTCGGTCACGTCCCTCAAGACCATCACTTGACCGGCTGCCTCCGCTCTGTCTGACGAAATGTTCGCGATGCTGCAAACCACCGGGACCTCGCGGCCAGTTACGTCAACGAGAACGGCCTCTCCATTCCAGGGTCGATCGGCCGCGAGCGGTTCTCGCGATTTCGGGTCGACCAGCTTCAGGAAACTGGCTACCGGCTTACCAAGCGCTTGCCCGGCCGCAACACCTGTCAGCGCATCGGCCGCGCCATTGATAAAGTCGACCATCCCCCTCGCGTCCGTTGAGATCACGGCTTCCCCGATGGCCTCGAGCGTTGTTGCAAATCGCCGCTCGCTCCGTTGGAGATGGCCGTCGATGCGGTGTTTGTGGAGCGCGACCTCTATCGCGACGCGCAGATCGTTCTGATCAAAAGGCTTTAGGACGAAACCATATGGCTGGGCTCCCTGGGCTTGACGGAGCGTCGATTCGTCCGAATGGGCGGTAACGAAAACGATGGGGATGTCCAGCCTCTGGCGGATCTGGCGGGCCGCTTCGATCCCGCTCATCGGTCCTGCCAGCCAAATGTCCATCAGTATGATATCCGGCTGCTCTGCTTCGGCCAACATTATGGCCTCACGGCCCGTCGATGCAAGAGCAACCACGTCATGTTCCAGGCGGCGCAGCACGTCTTGAAGGGATAACGCCGTCACCCCATCGTCCTCAACCACAAGAATCCTGTAACCCATCCGAATTGTCTCCTGGTTCTTCGACTCCTTTCGATGG
>QHXC01000528.1 GCA_003222815.1 Acidobacteriota bacterium
GCGGTAAGGAACGGACAGTACGGTTCGAATTTTATCAACACAATTGAACTCCGTTCAGCCAAGGATCCCGCCGCAATTGCACGCGATGTCCGGCAGGTTCTTACCGAAATCGATCCGGGTTTACTGGTCATTAATGTAAACACGCTATCTGACGATGTTCTGCGGTCTCTTAGCCAGGAAGCCGTGATCGCGATTCTCGCTGTGTTCTTCGCCATGCTTGCCCTCGTACTCGCCTGTGTCGGCTTGTACGGATTGATGGCGTATATCGTTCAACGGCGAACGGGTGAGATCGGTATACGGATCGCTCTCGGAGCGGACCGCGGCCAAGTCGTCGGAATGGTATTGCGCGAGGCCTTGGCTCAAGCTATCGCAGGAGTTTTCATCGGCATTCCCCTCGCGTTCGTCACTCAGCATTTGGTCGCGAATAAGTTGTTCGGAATAAATCCGATGGATGTGCGGAATTCCGCAATTGCCGCTCTCACTCTTGTCCTGTGTATTACCGTTGCAGCGTTTGTTCCGGCGTATCGCGCTTCCCGAGTCGACCCCCTGGTCGCACTGCGGCACAATGCGTGAGCCGTCCAGGATGGCTATTCATGCCATGGCGCCTTGAATGCGATCGGAGCCCACTGCCGGTTTTCCTCAGCCATCCGATTGCATTCTGGGCAACTGAAGGCGAACGATATTGTCGAACCTGGAAGGTCTGTAGCTGGCGAATTACCAGATTGCCTGACTTCCTTGGCCTTTTTCCTGAAATCTCAGTCGGCGACTGACCGAAGCCACACTTTGCGGATCCGCCATAACCTCGGCAAAACTTCAAAAAACGTCTTAATGACCCAGAAGTCCGGTTGGCGGAAGCGAACCGCTCAGCTTCCTGCCGCGTTGTCGGGAGTTTAGCCGGTCGCAGGCTCGAGAGACAACATGTGCACGCTCCGCAAACGTTTCATTGCGCTCGGCAAGGCAAATCCGATACAAAAGTCCAATGATTATTCGCGCGTGTCTCGCGTCAGATGCCGCTGCAATCGAGACACTTTTTCGGGAGTTTGTAGCGTATTTGCGCAGTATTGGCGACGAGAGCGACTACCGCTTCGGTGCGCAGCAGTACCTCACTGACGGTTTTGGCGCCGACCCCGCCTTTCGCGGTCTCGTGGCGGAAGATGCATCCGGATTGATTGGGTATGTCCTCTTTTCCCGAACTTATGATGGTGACTATGTCCGTAACTTCTATATCGTTGACCTCTATGTGCAACAAGCTTCCAGAGGCCACGGGGTCGGCCGGATGCTTATGAATGCAGTACAGAAGGTCGCGCGCGCCGAAGGCATAGCGCGCCTCTCTTGGGCCGTACACAGGAACAACACAGGAGCGCTTCGTTTCTACGAAGCGCTCGGTGCGCAATACTCCGCGGATACGCACGTTATGTATCTGGATCTTGTATAGTTGTAATCCGGCGTTCGGAAGACAGACTGGAGAGACTCCTGCGTGACCAGTCGCTTTTCCCTCGAAGTCGCTAGCGTTCATCGAAAGTCCTCGGCACTAACCATTCGGCGCCGCCTATAGACGCCTATATATGACTCACCTCGGACTTCCGATGAACCAGCATCGGAAAATTCTTGGCTGAAAGGTGAAAGAGGGCAGAGGATATAGGGCATTGCACGACGCGCATACAAAAGGAGATTTCGTTATGAAGCGATGGTTGAGTGCCTCAGGAGTTCTCTTCATTGTGGCGATTTTTGCGGCTACGCTTTCCGTCTTTTCTCAGCGCGGTGGGGGAGGCGGTCAACGCGGAGATGGCGCGCCGGCTGCCGGCGTGGGGCAGCCTGGCCCGAACCAGGATGTGTCGATTGTGAACGACGTCCCCCTGATCCCTTTTGAATCGGTTCCGAATTTCTTCAAGATCAATCCCGACATGAATTTCGGCGAAACGCTCGGTGTTGCGGTCAACTCGAAGGGAAACATCGTTGTGGTGAATCATCCGGGAACTGCGACCGCCGGACCGTTGTACGGAAATGCGACGACACAGCTATGGGAGTTCGATTCAAACGGCAAATTCCTGCGAGAGATCGGAAAAGGCGTGTACGGTCTAGGATACGCTCACGCAGTCCGGTTCGATAAGTACGACAACTTGTGGGTTGTCGATAAAGGCACGAATTCCATTATGAAGTTCAACCCTGCCGGGTATGTCCTCATGAACCTCGGACGCCGTCCGGAGGGTTATGAGGGTTTCGAATTCAGGCGAGCGAGACCGGCGGACAAGGTTGCAGTGGACGCATTGTTTGACGGTCCTACCGATGTTGCGTGGGACGCCCAGGACAACATCTATGTCAGCGACGGCTATGTCAATTCACGTATCGGCAAGATGAACAAGAATGGAGACTGGATCAAGTCGTGGGGATCTTACGGCACCGGACCCAGTCAGTTCAGAAATCCGCATAACATGCAGATCGACAAACAGGGAAACGTGTACGTCGCTGATCGCGGCAACGGACGTATCCAGGTTTTCGATCCGGATGGCAACTTCAAGAAGTTTATCTGGCTGAACGTAACCTACGATAAAAAGCGGCATCCCACACTGGGTAATCCGACTCCCAATCCGCCGAATGGGACGGCCCCCTGGTCGCTTTGTATTACAACGAATGGCCCGACTCAATATCTCTTCGCGATTGATCAGGAGCCTGGCCGTCTCTACAAGCTGACATTGGATGGGAAGATTTTGGGAATGCTCGGCGAATCAGGTCGCGGACCCAGACAGTTTAATTGGCCGCATGGGCTCGCTTGTCCGTCGGAGGATGTTGTTTTCGTCGCCGATATGAACAATTGGCGGGTGCAGAAGCTCGTTCTGAATCCGAAACAGGCGGCGAGCCGATAGCGAGTAAAGTAACTGTAGCGAGGCTGCAAGGGAGGATGTGATGAAGGACTTCACATGGAAACGAGGAGCGTTGGGCTGTGCGGCGCTGGTGGCGCTTACGGTCCTGGGACTCGCGAGGATTGACGCGGGCCAAGGTACCGGCGGTGGAAGTGCGGGCGCAAGAGGCGGGGGTCCGGCTCAAGGTCAAACCGCCGCCAGCCCGGACGACTGGAGAATCGATCCGATGCGCGGTCCGGTCGATCTGGGACTGACCGACCCTTCGCTCATCGGCGCGATTGACGTCCACCAGCATCTCGATCCAGATGCTCCTGGGGCCGGCGGGCAGATCCGGGCGCTTGACGGCTTCGACGCTGCGATTCTTGCGAAGCAGCGGGGCATGCGCGGCGTCGTCTTCAAAACACATCAAGATCCGACTTCAGCGGCCGTTGCGTATCTGGTGCGGAAGCACGTGGTTCCGGGTTTTGAGATGTTCGGCCGCATGGCCGCGAACTTCTCGACAGGCGGAATCAACGTGGCCGCGGTGGAGCATTTCTCACAGATCAAAGGGG
>QHXC01000529.1 GCA_003222815.1 Acidobacteriota bacterium
CAACGAAACCTACACGAAGCCTGGGGACCGGAACTTCGATAACGGCAATTGCCTTTCAGACCGCCGGCAGATTTTCAATGCCACGGCTGTAGCGCAAACGCCGAAATTTTCGAATCACACCATGCAAATGCTGGCATCGAGCTGGACCGTCTCGGGAATCTATCGAACGTCAAGCGGCGCTCCTCTGAACATCGTTACCGGTACAGACGTGGCGTTGAGCGGCACGAATCTTCAACGGCCCAATCAAATATCGCCGAATGTCTACAAGGACAGATCGGGTGGCCCACTGACCCAATGGGTTGATCCGGCGGCTTTCGCGGTGCCGGCATTGGGTACGTATGGCAACGTGGGCTGGAACAGTCTGGTCGGCCCCGGCACGTGGTCCTTCGATATGGCGCTGTCCAGAACGTTCAACGTTCGCGAGGCACAGAGGTTTGAAATTCGAGTCGAAGCATTTAATGTGACGAATAGCTTCAGGCCCGGCTGCGTACAGGGCGCAACAGGCTGTTCGCCGTCCGGCATCTCCGGGACTCCTTCCGTAGGTGGAGGCATCACGATCGGCAATTCGACCGCCCTGAACAGCAACACTTTCGGACAGATCCGTACGGCTCTTGACTCGCGAATCCTGCAGTTCGCGTTGAAGTACGTTTTCTAGCGGATGTCCCTCGTGCTGGGAGGAACGATCCCTCTCCGCAACTAACGCGCCTCGGCCGGAAAACGTGCTCATCCGGAGATGACGCCGAATTCAGCAATCTTTACAAACCAAACAAAAAGGTGGTACGGTCCCGGAAATCCCTATGAACTCCATATTGATATCGATCGCCATGTTCCTTCTTCAATGGGTGAATGTGCCGCTGCCGAATACCCCGCGTCTTCCCAACGGCAAGCCCAATCTCACTGCGCCCGTGCCGAAGACGCGCGATGGCAACCCGGATTTAAGCGGAATTTGGAGAGTCGCCGACGGTAAATATCTCCAGAACATCGCAGCCGACGGAGTTCAGGTTCCTTTCCAACCATGGGCGGAAGAAGTTTTCAAAGAGCGGCAAGCCAACTTCGGTAAAGACAATCCCTCTGGGCGCTGCTTGCCCCACGGAGTGCCTGATTCTTTTCTCGTGAGGGCGACCCCGTTCAAGATCGTACAAACGCCGTTCGTGACGGTCGCTCTTCTCGAGAACCAAGGCCATTACCGGCAGATTTTCACGGATGGCCGCGGATTCCCGAAGGACACACCTGCGACGTGGATGGGATATTCGATCGGGAAGTGGGAGGGTGATGCTTTTGTCGTCGACTCGATCGGTTTTAATGACCAGACATTTATAGATGCCGGTGGCCATCCGCACACCGAGGCCTATCATCCGACCGAACGCTTCCGTCGCCGTGACTTTGGGCACATGGATTACGAAATCACAATCGACGATCCCAAAGCGTATACCCGTTCCTGGAAGGCCACAGTTCCTTTCGAGTTATTTGCGGACAACGAATTGATGGAATCCGTTTGCGAGAACGAAAAAGACTCCGGACGCTTGGTTGGAAAGTAAAGGAGAAACATGCGCACGATTCGAGTTCACTCCTTAGGCTGCGCGCTGTCGCCCTTGCGCTTCGCGGCCATGGTTTTCGCGATGAATGTTGCCGCATTCGCTCAGTGGATAAGTGTGACGCTGCCGAATACGCCGCGCACGCCGGATGGTAAACCGATCTTGTCGGCGCCCGTGCCAAAAGCAGCCGATGGTAAGCCGGATTTGTCGGGACTATGGCGAACGGCCGACGGCCGATATTTGCAGGACCTCGCTGCGGGTTTAGGTGGGGCTCCTCTCCAACCTTGGGCGGCAGCCTTGCATAAAGAACGTTCGGATTCTTTGGGCAAGGGAAAACCTTTGGAGCGTTGCATACCTCACGGCGTTCCGGATGGGATGTTAGTGCGGAATTTTCCTTTCAAGATCGTCCAAACACCGGACGTCGTTGTGCTCCTCTATGAGGAGTTCAATCACTATCGGCAGATCTTCACCGACGGTCGCGCTTTTCCTCCCGAAACGACGGAGACCTGGTTCGGATATACGATTGGCCGATGGGAAGGCGACACGCTCGTTGCCGAGACCATCGGATTCAATGATAAGAGCTGGCTCGATAATTCCGGACACCCCCACACCGACGCACTTCGCGTCACCGAACGCTTTCACCGCCCCGACTTCGGACACCTCGACATCCAAGTCACATTCGATGATCCGAAAGCGTACACCAAACCCTGGACGGTGACTCTCCCCTTCGACTTGTATGCCGACGCCGAGATCATCGAAAGCATCTGCGAGAACGAGAAGGACCGTGAGCATATGGTGGGAAAGTAGCGATGCATCATAGGTGTGAATTAATTGTGATAAGGCGTTATTCCCCTCCTTGCACCACCGCTGCACCACCGCAAGGAGGGGTGGCTGCGTCATCAAAGAAAATTGGGCGAAGCCACCGAAGCAGAAGCAGCCGGGGTGGTTTTCCTTTTGGATTCATCGGAAAACCACCCCGGCCTCGCGATAAGCGGATGCTTCGCGATATTTTCTGAATCGCTCGGCCACCCCTCCTTGCAACTGATGCAAGGAGGGGAATAGCGCTTGATTCCAATTTTTTCACAGCTTCCCCGACGCAGCCCGTGCTCATGCGCCGCTTGAACGTCGATTCCGACGGCGTGAGGATCTGGTCGGGGTACTTCAGCGGCGGGAAGCTCATTCGCCTGGATCCGACCACCGGCAAATTCACCGAGTGGAAAATTCCACACCAGGTCTCGCAACCGTACGACTTCCAGCCCGACAACGGAACCATCTGGTTCAGTGACGCCGGGCAGGGCGGATGCATCATCAACTTCAATCCGAAGACTGAAACATTCACCTATTTCCCCGGGCCGCAGCGAGCCGACATGCCGAAGATACGCCTGACCAGGGAAGGCGGCATCTGGTACTCGCCCCGCTCCAGCCAGAGGTATCCGGGGTTAGGCGTTCTCTATCCCGACATTACCAAGATCACGACGCTCGCCGCTTATCCTCGTTAAGCGGCGCAACGTGCTAGCTTAATGAAGCGAAGCAAACCGCCGTCATGTAATGAGCCTTATTGCGGCAGCGCGAACACGTAGATGGCGTTGTTGCCGCTAGCCATGTCGGCCTCGGGCGTCATGCTGAACTGGGTTCCAGCCACCGCGCCTCCGCCGGTGGCAATGGCAACGTATTGCCGGCCATTGATCGAATAGGTGATGGCGCCGCCAACAGTCTGCGACGGA
>QHXC01000530.1 GCA_003222815.1 Acidobacteriota bacterium
CATCCGTGGGTTCGAACTGTATCGCGGCCGTATCTGGGCCAATCGCTTTCGTAATGAGACTTTTGAGCCGTACTTCCAGCAGTTGTGTATTCGTTTGCGCAACGATCAAATCGCGCCGGCTCGTGGCAACCTGTAATTGTGCGGTGACCAGGTCGCTTGGCGCCAGGCTGCCGATCTCTATCCGTTGCTGGGTCGATTGATGGATTGTTTCAGCCAAGGCCAGCGCCCGTTCTGCCAGGCGCTGCCTTTCCCGCGAAGCGAGAAAATCCAAGTACGTGTCGGCGGCAGCCACAAGAACAGTGCCAAGGTCCCCATGGAACGCTTGATAGGCAATGCGCCGGTCGTTCTCAGCCACGCTCACAAACCGTTTGGTGAATGCCCGGCCAGCCCCGTTTAGCAAAGGTTGATAGAAGTCGACGCTGAAGAAGGACGTGTAAGCAGGATTAAAGAGAATGCGTGTTTGCGTCGTCATCTGACGCTGCATGTTGAAGGAGATGGAGTAGCTGGTTCCAAAAGGGAGTTGTTGTTGGAACCGCGTTTGGAGAACAGCGGAATTAATAGCGACCGTGGAAGTTCCAGCCACGCGTGTGGAATTCAAGGGATCCACGACACGATCCCAGCTCGTGTTGATCGACAGAGTAGGGTCAGCTATGCCGCGCGGTCCACCGAACACCTGCCTGGCTGAAGCGGAAATCGCCGTCCCGCCTGTTCCCTGGTTTCCTACATTCGAGATGTTTCCTACGCCGGCGCCAATCGCGCCTGCAAACAGGGCGGGCGGTAGGGGTGCTCCCGGCACTCCGCGTGCCGCCTGGCCGGATCGCGCGCGAAGCAGGTCGACTTGGGCGATCAAATAGTTGTACCGGGCAGCCTGTACAGCCAGATTGTTCTCAACAACCAACTGCAGAAATTCGGATAGAGATAGTGAGAGTTTCCGTTGCTGTACGTACCGCGAGACCTTCGGCCCGTTGCTGGAGTCGACCGGCGGGAGAGGAATCGGCCGATAAGCATTCCACATCGCCGGAAAAACAGGTTTCCCGCGGCTCAACAGTTCGAGATCGGGTGGAGGAGCGGCCGGTGCGTTCTCGGCTGACTGTGGTTCCGCGGCGAATACCGGAAGATTAGCCACAAAGAGGCACAACAAGCCCACCAAAATAACCTTGTGTCTTATCTGCTTCTTTGTGGCTATTGCATCTTGAACCATTACTTCGACTCCGCATTGGCCTTTTGGAGGGACTGGAATGGAGGCGTGGGGTGTTTCGTGATTTCTCCTGTGAGCGCATCGCGGAGTTCGATGCCGTTTTCTTTAAGCGTGCTCCCGGTTGAGCGGTGCATGTCGACGAGCGCCTTCGCATATGCCACGGACGCGGATATCTGAGCCTGGCGAGCCGCAGCGAGGTCCCGCTGGCGCAAGATGACGTTGTAAGTTGTCGACACTCCCGACCCGAGCTTCGATCGCTCTCCGTCGAGCACCTGACTCGCAAGCTTCACCGCCTCATTGGCGGCTTCGATTTGCGCCTTCCCTTGCGTCAGGCTGACCATGGCCTGGCGCACTTCCAACTCGACCTGCTGCTTCAGCCGTTGTTCGCTTACTTCAAGCTGCTGTTGCTCCAGACGCGCGCGCAAATTGTCCGCCTGTGCAGCCCGATTTCGAAGTGGAAGCACCAGGCTCAGACCGCTGGCATATTCCGGATATTGTGCCGAGAAACCCTGGAACAACGATTGACCGGCTCCTGTTGTCGCTTTCGAGTTATCGCCGGCGAGTCCGGCGCCCGCATACAGGCTGAAGACGTGTAAGCTCGGGGTG
>QHXC01000531.1 GCA_003222815.1 Acidobacteriota bacterium
CCGCGAGATTCCAGTAGGAATTCTCCACTTGAACGACTGTAGCTGTGACCTGCTGACGCAAGAGTTCGTCGGATGTCCGCATGTTGTTACCAGCTACCATAATGAATCGCTTATTAGGCAGAGCGCCGCGTCCACTCAGTAACGGCTGATTGATGCCTACCGTGAAACGGCTAATGACGGCAGGGTTATAGAGCAGGTATTGCTGTGTAGAGTTTTGCCGGATGCCGTTCAAGTTATATGTGAAGCTCGTTCCCGTCGGAAACAGTTGCGTATAACTGGTGCTGAATGCAGTTGAGCTCGTGTTCACCCGCGGCACGCCCGCCACCTGCAATGTATTCAGAGGTGACGTCGTGTGATCCAAACTGAAGTTCATCGAAACGGATGGATCAAACGTGCCCACCTGCGGGATCTGCACAGCTCCACCGCCGCCGCTAATGCCTCCCGCGCTGCCGACGCCCCCGGCGCCCTGGAACTGATTGACGCCGACTCCCAATGCGCCCTGTTGTAGACCACTCGGCACAAGCGCTCCAGCGATGCCGCGCGCCGCTTGTCCGGAACTCGCGCGCAGGATGTCCGCTTCGGCGATCGGATGCAGAAAGCGCTGCACGGCGATGTCGAGATTGTTTTCGATGGCGAGCGCGAGAGTGTCCGCCATCGACAGCCGCAGTTTGCCATTACGGATCAGTTCATGCAGCCGCGGCGAATTTTCCATTACCAGCGGCCTGATCAGACCCTCTTGGTACGGTTTGAAAACGCTCGGAAACCAGCTTGGTCCCATTATGTAGGTTGGGAGAGCCGGCGGATTCGACGCGATCGCCTGCTGCGCCTGTGCTGCCGTCGCGGACAAGAGCGTAGCCATCAACACGCAAACGAGTTTCATGGTGACCAACTCCTCTTTTGTTCGGGGATTCCAATTCGCCGTGAACAGTATCATCACGTTTACAGTCGGTCAAGCACGCCTCAAGATACGCTGACTGCGGGGCCACAGCACTTACGTTTACTTTTCCATACAACTTCGTCGACCGTCAACGCTGCAAAAGTTTGCCTCTCGTACTGCTTTCGTTCATAATTCGCATCGATTCCACTGGCCACTTACATTAAAAAAAGGCTCCTACGGAGGAATATGAAACCGATCAGATTTGCGATTGTAATATTCGCGGCCACGGCCCTCATTGGCGTGGCGCAAGCGCAGTCCAGTTATCCCTGTGTCAACGACGTCCCCAATCCGTACAAACAGGTCACCGGCTGGGCGCACATGCCGCGAGCTTGGGCCCCGACCAACAACGTCTTCGTCGACGGCAAGGACAATGTCTGGGTGATGGACCGCTGCGAGGACAAGGGCTGTCTGGGTTCGCACGAAGCGCCGATATGGGAATTGTCACCCGACGGAAAGGTGTTGAAGAATTTCGGCGCCGGTATGTTCCTCTTCCCACACACGGTGAAACCCGACGCGGAAGGCAATGTCTGGGCGATCGACGGCGACGCGAAAGAAGGCAAGGGCAATCAGGTCTTCAAATTGTCGCCGGACGGGAAGGTGCTGATGACCTTGGGCAAGGCGGGCCAGGGCGGCAAGGATCCCGATGTCTTCGACCGGCCGACGGGAATCGCCTTTGCGCGGAATGGCGACACCTTCATTTCCGAAGGCCATGCGCCGAGCTTCGGCAATTCGCGCATTGTGAAGTTCGACAAGAACGGGAAGTTCATCAAGTCCTTCGGTCATCTGGGCTCAGGCGACGGCGAATTGAAGGGCCCGCACGTGCTCGCCCTCGATAGTCAAGGCCGGCTCTTTGTCGCCGACCGCAGCAACAGCCGAGTCGCGATCTTCGATCAGAATGGGAAGTTTCTTGCCGCCTGGAAACAATTCGGACGGCCCAGCGGGATTTTCATCGATAAGAACGACATGCTTTACGTCTCCGATTCCGAATCCGAGGATGCGCCGGGCAAGGACACCAACAACCCCGGCTGCAAGAGGGGAATCCGTGGCGGCAGCGCCAAGGACGGCAAAGTTCAGTTCTATATCCCACCGCCGCCCGTCTCCGATCCGAAATTGCCCCCGCCGGAAGGTGTCGCGGTAGACAGCCACGGCACGATCTACGCCGCCGCGGTACAGGCGAAAGAGGTGTACAAATACGTGAGGAAATAAACCCGGCGGTGCAAGGGCCGGGGTGGTTGGTTCAAGCCACCACTGATTTTGTTGATCGACCACCCCGTTTGCGCTTTTTTTAACGCCGCCAATCGCAGCGCTTTTGCATTCATAACTTGAATCATTTTGGCTGGCCGGACGAGGTCTGGGGCGGCGCGGCAGTCAGTTCATTTTTGACGATCTCTCCGCCCTTCATCACGAATTTAACCCGCTGCATCTCGGTGATATCCTTTAGGGGGTCGCCGGCCACCGCGATCAGGTCCGCGAACTTACCCTTTTCGATCGTACCCAAACTATCCTGCTTGTGGATGATCTCGGCATTGACTGTTGTGGCCATGCGCAGCGCATAGACAGGCGTTGCTCCCCACTGCACGAAAACGGGGAACATTTCCGCCTGCACGCCGTGTGAGCATTGGCAGGTCGTGTTGAATATCCGGCCCTGGCCGTTCGTGACGGGCGTCGCGCCACTCCCATAACCCAGCCGAATACCGGCGGCCATCATCTTCTTCCAGGTCTGCGGCGCGAGTCGCCACTTGCTGTACGGGGCGAACTTCTTCAGATCTCCCGGTTCATCCTGGCGCAAATCCAGAATCGTCGCTGTCACAGGCAGGCTTTTCTGTTTTAACGCTTTGATGTCCGTATCATCGGCGGCCAGCGCATGCTGAATATCGTCAACGCCCGCCTCTATTGCCCACTTGAGACCGGGACCCCCGTACGAATGGGTCGCCACAAACATGCCGTGTTTGTGCGCCTCATCCACGGCGGCCTTCAGTTCGTCCAACGTCGCGACTGGCTCATTGACCATCTCCCCATTCGGCTTGAAAGAGAACATGCCGGTCGTTGTGATCTTGGCGTGGTCGGCACCGTGCTGGGACAGGTCGCGCATCCCGGCTCGGAAAGCATCCGGACCTTTCGCTGGAAGTTCGGCTCCAAGTATCGGCCCGGCGGGCAGCAGGCGTGGGCCCTGGAGGCGCCCGTTGTCGATTTCCTTTTTTAACTCGACATCGGCGTAGTTACCACCGTGCGAGCCCTGCGTGACGAGCGTGGTGTAGAGGTGAACGTGCCCATCGATCAGCCCCGGCAGCACGGTTGCCTTGGTCAGGTCGATCACCCTGGCACCGGCCGGAATCTGGACACGGGCCGCCGGTCCGACATCGGTAATCCGGTCGCCCCGGATGAGCACCACTTGATCGGGCACATTGATCCCCGACTTCGGATCGAACATCCGGCCGGCTCGAACAGCAACAACCCGCAGACCTTGTGGAGTCTGAGACCACACCCGAGGCGGCGGCGCTGACGCTAACAGAATGGTGAGACCAACGATCGTTATTAACCCAGCCTTCAAACGCATGTTGCCCTCCTTTTTATTCGTGAAGCATACACGATTTTTGCACGCGTTAGGGTCCGAGATGGCTGGCCCGCAGCCGCAACCAAAATCTGAGCCGCGAATTGCGCGAATGACGCGAATGGGCCGCCCGCAATTACTGCAATGTGGGCAATTCTGTGCGGCCCATTCGCGTCATTCGCGCAATTCGCGGCAAAAAAATCTTCGCAAAAATCCAAGAAACCCGCCATAACAACGTGACTACCAAATCAATTGATTCCCCAGCAAGCCGGTGCTATAAGGAGCCATTCGTCAAAAGCGTCGAAACCGTGCCGGGCTCATTCCGCCGGCGTTGTGTCTTAATCTCGGTCGTCACTTGAACTATTCTCAGAATCGACGGCTGGTGAAAACGCTATTCCTTTGCGGATCTGCAGCGCCGAGGGCGCACCCCAGCGTATCGAGAAGCACTCGCTTGGCCTTGTGGATCGTTTGTGACGGCAAGTCTTCATACCGAAGCTTCGCCACCTGCTTGACCACCGGAAAGTTTCGCCGTATCGTTCGACGATAAAGGAGATTATCCATGGAGAAGTCCAAAAGGAAACGCTTCAGTCGCCGCGGTTTTTTGAAGGGCGCAGCTATTGGCGCTGCCACTCTGGCTACGAAGGCCCAGCTTGCAGAGGCACAACAAGTGCAGTCACCATCGCGTGGTGCGGCACCCTTGCCATCGGCGAGAGCGTTGGCAGCCGAAACCGAACCCGTTTCCACGGACGTAGAGGTCTTGACAGAGGACCATCCAGGAGCGGACTTCATGGTGGACGTCATCAAATCCTTCGGGATCGAGTACATCGCTGCCATGCCAGCCTCGAGTTTCCGGGGGCTGCACGAGTCGATTATTAATTATGGCGGAAACAAGAACCCTGAACGCCTCACGTGCTGCCACGAAGAGTCTTCGGTAGGAAT
>QHXC01000532.1 GCA_003222815.1 Acidobacteriota bacterium
TCGCCCACGCCGTCGCCGGGATGAAATGCATGCACATCGGCGCCCGCCGCGGCATCCCGACGATTTCGGAAGTTCGCGCGTTTCTAAAGATGTACGCGCCTGCCTGGGGTCCATGACCGTCGTCGATCTCGCAATCTGCAGAATCGATCCCGCTATTTTAGGCGCAGCGATTGCTGGAAGCCATGGATGGGATTATGATCGCGCTGAGAGGCAACCATGGCTCGACCACCCGCAATAGAACCAGATACGGTTCTTCGGCTCACCTTGAACTTGAGTTCTGTCGGCCTGACGGATGATCAATTTTTCCGGCTTTGTAGCGACAATCGCGATCTTCAAATCGAAATGACCGCGCAGAAAGACCTGATTATCATGTCGCCTACCAAACCCGAGAGCGGGCGGAAAAACGCCAAGATCACTCAGCGGCTGGCGAATTGGACCGAACAAGACGGCACAGGAGAGTGCTTTGACTCCTCGACGGGGTTCACGCTGCCGAATGGCGCAAAGCGTTCGCCCGACGCTTCATGGATACCAAAGAGCAAATGGAATCAGTTATCCGAAGAAGAGAAAAATAGGTTCAGCGAGATCTGTCCTGATTTCGTAATCGAGCTGCGATCGCCCTCCGACCGGCTCATCAACGTTGAAGAAAAGATGGAGGAATACGTCGCTAACGGCTCGAAGCTCGGATGGCTCCTCGATCCGATCGCGAATCGCGCAACCATTTACCGTCCTGGCCAGGCCCCGGAACGCGTCGGCAATCCAACTACACTCAGTGGTGATCCCGTCCTGCCCGGCTTCAAGTTCAATTTCAAAGAAATCCTCTGAGAAGCGAACAACCTACAGTCTCATTGACGCAATCGTTCAAACCGGGAAAGTTCTCGTCCGTATTCATTCAGGCTAATCCGACGGCATGGTATATTCCGGCTTTTGCACAAGAGGAGGATTGATGGCGGGAGCCACGATGGACAAGATCGTCTCGCTTTGCAAACGGCGGGGGTTCCTCTTCCAGGGCAGCGAACTTTATGGTGGGCTGCAGGGAACGTGGGACTACGGGCCGATGGGCGTCGAGCTCAAGAACAACGTCAAGCGGGCGTGGTGGCGCGCAAACGTTTACGAGCGCGATGACATGGAAGGTCTTGACGCGTCGATCCTGATGAACCGCCTGGTCCTGAGGCACTCCGGCCACGAGGCCACTTTCTCCGATCCGCTCGTGGATTGCCGCAAGTGCAAGAAACGCTTTCGGGCCGATCAAATCGATCCGACCGAAAAGTGTCCTGAAGGCGGCGCGCATAACCTCACCGAGCCGCGTCCGTTCAACCTCATGTTCAAGACGACGGTGGGCCCCATCGAGGACGACGACAATATTGCTTATCTGCGGCCGGAAACGGCGCAAGGCATTTTCGTCAACTTCAAGAACGTCCTCGACTCGACGAACCGGAAATTGCCGTTTGGCATCGCTCAAATCGGTAAGGCGTACCGCAACGAGATCACGCCGAAGAACTTCATCTTCCGTGTACGCGAATTCGAGCAGATGGAAATCGAGTATTTCGTCATGCCCGGCACCGACGAAGAGTGGCACAAACGCTGGATCGCGGACCGCGTCGCTTGGTATCAGCAATACGGCATTCGGCCCGGGAACCTCCAGCAGTTCGTCCAGCCGCCTGAGGAGCTGTCACACTACTCGAAGGCAACCACCGATCTCCTCTATCGCTTTTTTCCCGAACGCGACGAGAGTAAGCAGTTCGACGAGGTTGAGGGCATCGCCAACCGCTTCGACTACGACTTGACCTGCCATACCAAAGGCGGAAAGACCGCCTTCAAGGATGGATCGTTCCTGCCGAACGAGCACGCGGTTTTGAAGCAGACTTACTTCGACCAACCGACAAACACGCACCTGATACCATACGTCATTGAACCTTCCGGAGGCGTAGACCGCATCACGCTCGCATTTCTGATGGATGCCTACGAGGAGGAGCAGACGACCGAGGGCAAGGAACGCACCGTTCTACACCTGCATCCCGATCTTGCTCCAGTGAAGGTTGCCGTGATCCCTCTCGCGCGCAACAAGCCGAACATGGTCGAAATGGCGAAGCGCATCAAGCGTGACCTGCAGACCACCGGAAAGCTCCGGACACTTTTCGACGACAGCGGCAATATTGGAAAGTGTTATGCCCGGCAGGACGAGATTGGAACTCCCTTTTGTGTGACCATCGACCACCAGTCGCTCGAAGACCAACAGGTGACTGTCCGTCACCGCGATACCATGCTGCAGGACCGTATCTCGGTCGATGCGCTTGATCGGTATGTGGAAGAGCGGCTGGGATAACGGCCTTGCGGGATTCTCCGGAAAATCGCGAGTCGGAGTTTCGTATCCGCGTTGTGCGGTGCTAAAGTCGAGGTTGTACAAAGCGTCGGTGGATTGTTCATAGATCTGCTTCGGGTCCGCGGCGTCTGCCGATTGAGCCAGCCCGTCAACCAAAGCGATCACACAGCAGAATGCACATCGCGAAAACATGATTCCCTTCAGAGATAACATCCCGTCGCGTTCATTTCCAATCATGACGATCTCCATAATCCTGGTCAATGCACTCGTCTTCTTCTATGAACTCTCGCTCGGCCGGGAGGTGGAACCGTTCATCGGGCAATATGGCCTTACGCCGGCGGCCGTGTTCGCGTGGCCTGGATCGGACATCCCGTTAGTGGCGGTCGCTTTGCCGTTCTTGACGTCGATGTTCCTGCATG
Organism: Acidobacteriota bacterium; assembly: GCA_003222815.1. Classification (GTDB taxonomy): domain Bacteria; phylum Acidobacteriota; class Terriglobia; order 20CM-2-55-15; family 20CM-2-55-15; genus 20CM-2-55-15. Next base: position 2,740 of record QHXC01000532.1, read on the forward strand.
GGGGCTGGCTGCATCTGATCGGGAACATGTGGTACCTCTGGATTTTCGGAGATAACATCGAAGATCGGCTCGGTCACAGCGCATTCGTCGTATTTTATCTGCTCAGTGGTCTCGGCGCAGGCATCGTCCACACCGTCCTGACTCCAGAAACGGTGGTCCCGAGTGTTGGCGCCAGCGGCGCCATTGCCGGAGTGTTGGGGGCATATCTGGTCTCATACCCGCTCGCGCGGGTTCTGACGCTGGTTCCCATCTTCTTTTTCATTCAGATCATCGAAATTCCTGCCGTGATCGTGCTGGGTTTCTGGTTCCTCATGCAATTCCTCTACGGAACAGCGTCACTGGCGTCGACGAGCGCCACCAGCGCAGGCGGCGTCGCCTGGTGGGCGCACGTCGGTGGATTCGTGATCGGAATGGTGCTCATCGGCCTGTTCCCACGCAAAGACCGCCAGCGTTATGACTACTACCCCCGAACTTAGACGCGTTTTCAAAGCGCACGTGATGAATCCGCTCGCCCCGGACCGTCTCGAATTCTACGATCCGGGTTACCTGGTCGTCGCCGGTGAGAAGGTGGAAAGGTTGTCGCGTGAAGATCCGCGGGGGGAATTCCCTTCCGCCGGATTCATCGACCTGGGTCATAAAGTCATCCTGCCGGGCCTCGTCCGAAGGTATCAGAAATGTTCTTTGACGAGATGCTCGCCAATGGAACCACAACGGCGGTTGTGTATTCATCCGTCCACGAACAAGCGGCCGACATCGCGTTCTCTGCCGCACGAGCCAGAGGTTTGCGGGCATTCATCGGCAAAGTCATGATGGATCAGAATTCGCCTGCAACCCTTCAGGAGACGGCGGCCGGCTCGATCGCAGCCAGTGTGCGATTGTTTGAAAAATGGGATGGAGCCGATGGCGGCCGTTTGCGATACATCTTCACGCCGCGATACGCAGCGTCCTGCTCGCTGGATCTCATGAAGAGCGTTGGCCGGATCGCGCGTGAACGCGGCGCATTCGTCCAGTCTCATTTGAGCGAAAACAGGGATGAGGTCGAATGGGTGCGAAGCCTGTTCCCCGATTGTGCGTCATACACGGCGGTATATGACTCGGCGGGACTACTCGGCGAGCATTCGGTCATGGCGCACTGTATCCATCTGTCTTCGGAAGAAATCGCTCTGCTCGCCAGTCGAAAGACGAAGGTCGCGTTTTGTCCTTATTCCAACCGAACGCTCCGCAGCGGCACAATGCCGTACCACAAGCTTCGAGATGCCGGCCTTCACATCGCGCTCGGCACGGATGTAGCAGGAGGTCCATCGCTTTCCATGCTCCAGCAGATGGGCGAAGCTGTTACTGCTGCCGCCATCACACCTACCGAAGCCCTGTATCTCGCGACGCTCGGTGGCGCAGGTGTGCTCGGCATTTCGGACCATATCGGAAACTTCGATCCTGGCAAAGACGCCGACTTCATCGTCGTCCAGCCGGACAGTCACCAGAACGCGGACCAGATCCTTGACCATCTCTGTTTTCACGCCAGCAAAGAAAATATTGCCGAGGTTTACCTCCGGGGCCGGCGGGTGTATTTTAGGAACCCATGAAGTGCGAGGATTTTCGTTGTTGCCGAACGCGGGGGTTGAAGCCAAGTCCCCTCCTTGGCAAAGGAGGGGTGGCTGCGCCATCAAAAAGATGTTGCGAAGCCACCGAGTCCGGCGCACACGGGGTGGTTGGTTCCAAAAAAATTGCCCAAGCGCTCAGCAAGATTAAATGCGTCTTCGCGGCTAGTCTTCGATGCGCCGTCTTACTGTGCCTTCTCATCTGTGTATTGATACAACCTTCCTACGCCGCCGACAAATGGCTGAGCGTCCGCTTCAAAGACTTCCTGGTCATCGGCAACGCGAACGAGCCGGATATCCGGCGGGTCGGCCGCTATCTGGAAGAGTTTCGGTCCGCATTTGCGATGATGTTTCCGAAGGTGGAACAAACGTCGTCGGTTCCCACAACCATCGTCGTCTTCAAGAATGACGAGTCCTTCGTCCCCTACAAGCCGGTTTATGACGGAAAACCGGCCAATGCCGTCGCCTATTTTCAGCCTGGGGAGGACGTGAACTATATCGCGGTTTCGCAGGCCTTGAGTTCGCCGTCCGTCATTTTCCATGAGTACGTGCATTTCCTGACACGAGAAGGTTCAGGCGCTCTACCCATTTGGGCGCGCGAAGGATTGGCCGAGTGCTACGGCACCTTCGAGATGAACGGCAGGCAGAACGAATTTACCTTGGGACGCGCGCCGGAGACGCACATTGCCACTCTCACCGAGAAACCGTTCCTTCCTTTGAAAACGCTTTTTGCAGTGGACTCGGGTTCCCCTTACTACAACGAAGCAGCGAAGCAAGGAATTTTCTACGCCGAGTCTTGGGCGCTCACGCATTACTTGATACTGGGCGCGGAGGGGAAGCGTCGTTCTCAGTTTGTCCAATTCCTGACGTTGCTTGGTAGGGGAGATCCCGTCGAGGACAGCTTTGCCGAAGCTTTTCAAACCGACTACGGCACGCTCGAAGACGAACTGCGCGATTATGTTCGCAAGCGCAGCACATGGCCCATGTTGAAGGTCGCAGCGCGGGAGACGATTCAGGTGGATGTCCGGTCGCTAAAGACGACGACACTTTCCGAGGCAGAATCCGAGTACTACCTCGGTGACTTGCTTCTTCACATCAACCGCCTCGGCGACTCCGAAACACACCTGCAAAATGCAATTTCCAAAGATCCTAATTTGATCCCGGCTCAGGCATCATTCGGCATACTCCGGGTCCGGCAGAGAAAT
>QHXC01000533.1 GCA_003222815.1 Acidobacteriota bacterium
TGAGGTTAAGGCCCACTGCGGAAGCTGTCAAGAACATTGGCCAACGGCAAGAGTGTCTACGTCAACGGGCAGCGCCGGCGACGATGGTGTTCCACATCTGCGCGGCTCGTTGCACGACGTCCCCAACATCGGCGGCGAGCATGAACCGCTCATTCACGAGGTTGCGCGCAGCTCGTTGCACCCGATCCAGGTAGTTCTGCCTGCTGGAGTAGCGCTCGGTGATCGAGAGACGAGGATCGCCGGACTTTTCCCGCTCCTCACGCGTTTTGGCGAATGGCTCGAAGGAACCGACGAGGCCCGCCAGGTATTCGAGGCTTCCTAGCTGAGGTAAATGGATGTTCCACCCGGTGTAGGTTCCGATCGGCACAGCCACTTCGGGAATCCGTATTCCCGATATATCGTTGCCGTCTACATCGACCTGCGGAACGAGAACGATGAGTTTCTTGCCCAGACTCGGTGGTTCCTTCGTAATAATCCGTGTCCTCTCGTACTCAGAGCCGTAGTCCATCGTCCAAACACTCGGCACGTAATCCGCGAACGGAAATGAGGGTATCTTTGGAAAGTGCACCGACGCTCTGGGCGCCAACTCACTTTTGGCCAGTGTTGGATATCGCGAAGCCGGCGGTTCCGCGCGCGACCGGGCCCAATCGTCCAGGTCCAGCAGTAGCGCGCGCAGCACCCAGCGCTGTTGCGCGAAGTTCGGGCGGTATTGATAACCTGCAGCGCGGGTTTCTGGAAGTGACAGAAAGGGTCCCGACGAATGCGGTGTGCCGGGAATGAAGTAAAGGCGTGATGTGGCCGCCAGTGAAACGTCCTGGTTGCCATCCTTATCGGTGTGGATCAGCGAGCCCGCTCTCGCCCAGTATTCCGTGGACGAGAACGTGTAGAAGATCTTAGGAACCACGTGGGCCTTAACGGCTTTCGCAAGCAGGCCATCATCATCGAAAGGCGGCAAATCCACCGGACGGAGAATCGAAAGTACGGAATTTCCCGCTTCTCCAGGCATGGCGAATCTGTGGTTGAAGCTGCCGCCGCCGGCTCCAGCGGACGAGATCATCAAGCCATCGAAGACCGCACGCCCCTTTTCGTCGGCGTTAAATCCATCTCGAACGAACTCCCTCAAGAACCGGCCGCTCTGAGAGTAGCCAAAGCCAATCACTCGCTCAACCAGAGCCGGTGTTTCCCGCAGAGTTCCGCCCCTCGGACCATACTTCAAGTATGAATTCCCGGCCTGATAGATCGCGTCGTAGATTCCCGGTTCCGCGCCGCCGTTCAACTGAACCGAACAGCCTGCAGCCACAAATTGCCAGCGCTCCCGGGGCAGCACGCGCGCAGCCTCATCGATTCGAGAACGGAACGTGAGTTTTGCGTCTTTGTCATTCTGGTCCGCCGCGCAATAGAACAACGGAAACGTGATGCCGTACGCATTTTCCAGTTGCTCGATGTGACTCTCACGCACAATTCCCTCAACCGGCACGAGCGGAGCCAGAAACGTCAGTCCCTGGGATGGGCGGATGTCGAACTGCCATCCCAAAAACGCCACACTGAAACCCTGCTCCAAAAGAAACCGATCGCCGAGATCCCAGTTTTCCGGGGCTAAGTTTTGCTGGACGGCGCCATCCATCAAACCAAGTGCCTGGTCACGTCCACGATTGACGATTTCGAGGAATACAGCACGACGTGTCTTCGATGGCGCTTTGGGCCGGAAGTAGAGAAGATCTCCGGAAAACTCCACCTGACCATTCGTGTTTTTCGGTGCTAAATCAACGTCCGCGATACCGTGATTGGCTGCCAGCGCGGGATCCACGGCGAAGAACGCCCGTCCGATAATCCGTTCATATGTGCCGAAATCGTCCCGGCGCCGAACTTCGATGCGGCGAAGCTCGGCACGAACCGGGATGCTCTGTAGCAACGTCAGCGCTAGTAACGCAAGGAACGGTAATTGTTTGCGTCCGAAGAGGATCAAGCTGCGGCTCGTGGCTTTGCTCCCTGACCTGTTGGTTAATGCCCCACTCGTGGCCGAAGGGATCGACAATCTTTCCGTAACGACCTCCCCAGAACATGTGGAGTCTACAGCTTGGCTTCTTCGCTGGCGGAAGAGACCGGCCGAGGACCGACGGCCCATCCGGCCCGGAATGCGACGTAGGCAGCCACCCCGAGGGTCGCCATGATCGCCATCCCGACCATCCCTGAGAGCCAGATGCCCCGATACTCACCGAGCGCGTTTCCGGGCTGCGAGTTCAACGAAATGCCGGCATAGCCACTCACCGCTAATGCTGTCGCGCCAGAGAACTGGGCGAGCGTATTCGCGAAAGACGAGATCGCGGCGGTGCGCTGAGGTCCGTATGTTTCCGAGATGGCCGCGGGAACGAGCGAGAAGAGATTGACGGACATGCCCAAGAGAGCGATCACGATCCCAAGCATCCAGATCGTCGACACGCCGGTGGACAGAAGCTGGAGCATGATGATGGCGAAAATCAGCCAGCCGATCAGCACAGCCGTTCGCGAGACTCCTCGCTTGGCGAACATGTCCGTTATCTTTCCGGCGAGCGGACATCCCATCGCTCGTCCGATCAACGAGTAGGCGGCAAGCGCCAGCAGCCCGCCGGCGACGACGGCCTGGTTCAGGGCGAGTCCGTATTTCGAAATATAGACATCGGTCGCGTAGACCGCCATCCATGTCTGGGTGCCGCGAATCCCAATCACGAATCCGCTGTAGATGAGCGCATAACACCAGAGCTGCATATCGCCGAGCAATTTCACATCAAAGGGTCGCCGTGTCGTCGCCTGATGTCCGGCCGGAGCAGACTTCAAGAACGCGATACAAAGAACACCCATGATCGCGATCGCGGCGGCTATCATGTCCATGCCCTGACGCCATCCTGACGCAAAATAGATCGCGAGGACCGGCAGCAGAAAGTATGCCATCCCCTCGCCGAGCGCCCCGCCGACGCCGCCCAGTGTTGCCTGACTGAAGCTGCGCTCCCGGTCGGGAAACCAGCGCGCGATGTTTCCCGTGAGCGACACATAGACGGCTGCCCCGGCGATACCTGCGGCCGCTCGCCAGAACAACAGCGAGCCTTCGGTTCGGCCGGTAGCAAATCCCAACATGGTGGCCGCAGTCAGCAGAATTCCCAGACCAACAACCCTCCGGCTGCCGAACTTGTCGGAGGCAATGCCCCACGGCATCTGGAAGAGGGCGTATGAATAGAAGAACACGGACGCGAGCAGGCCGATCGCGCCTCTATCAAGATTCAGATCGGCAGCGATGAACTTCTGGATGCCATTGAAGTTCTGCCGCGCGAACTGACTGGTACCGTAGGCGAGGATGCCGAAGAAGAGAATCACCCAACGATATTTCATAAACGCCTGCCTTTGAATGTGAACCGTGTGGTGTCGATACTACCAGCATTGATTACACGCAGCATCGGTTTTCTGGGTTTTCTTGCGTGTCGCCCGTGAATAGTGTAGAACCGGGTTCATGACTGATGAGTCGGGAGGCTGTCTGAATGAAACCGAATGAGCCGCTCGGGCATGAGCCCTCCTGTCGGTCGCTCCTGATTGTCGGTGCCGGCGTCATGGGCCAAGGCATTGCACGGCTGTTCGCAGCCGCTGGCATTGACGTGACGCTGATGGACTGTCAGGACGTCAAGATCTCTCTACCCGGTGTCAAGTTCGTCCGCGAAACACCTGCGGCATCGGCGCCCGATCTTGTGATCGAAGCCGTGTTCGAGGATGCCGTCGTCAAAAAGTCCGTCTACGCCGAAATCGAGAGGGTGTACGGCGGCCGTCCAGTGGTCGCGACGAATACGTCCGGTCTTCCATTGAACGATCTGGCCGAAGGGCTGAAGTACCCCGAGCGGTTTCTTGCGATGCACTTCTTCATGCCTGCGGAGGTGTTTCCCATGATTGAAGTCGTGCGCGCGAATCGTACCGAGGATTCGGCCATCGCGCTGGCAATCTCGGCGGTGAAGCAGGCGGGACGGCAGCCGATCGTGCTCGAGCGGGCCATCAACGGCTATCTCATCAATCGACTGCAGCACTCCATCTTGCACGAAGCGTATCATCTCCTTGAAGCGGGGATCGCGACGCCTGAAATGATCGACAACGTTGCCAAGCGGCTCTTGGGGCCTCGCATGTGCGTGACCGGATTGCTCGAGCAAAAGGATATTGCAGGTCTCGAAATTCACGCAAAGGCGCAGCGATCGATTGTTCCATCGTTGTCGCACACCGGCGTCCCGT
>QHXC01000534.1 GCA_003222815.1 Acidobacteriota bacterium
CATTGATCCCTTTTCCCATGAACCGCTTGATCGAGAAGATCGTATTCTCTGGCTTGTCGATCATTTTTTCCTTAGCACGGTTTCCGACAAGAACCTCTCCGGCCTGATCAAAATAGATGACCGAGGGTACGAGCTTGCTTCCGTCAAGGTCTGCAATGACGCGCGGGGCGCCGCCCTCCTCGACAATCGCGACGAGGCTGTTCGTCGTCCCGAGATCGATTCCCACGATTTTCGACATAGAAATTCCTGGCCGCGACTTCGCCAATTGCGGAAACTTTCGCGTAATTCGCGTAGTTCGCGGCTCAATGTTCCTCTAAGTCTCTTTCGAGATTCCGTATATACGATGACTCCGAAAGAACCTTGGTCAATTCTGCAAGCTGCTCTTTAAGCTTCGATTCCGCCGCGCCGCTCTTCAGCAGTTCATCCCACTGTTCTGAAGCCTTCTGCAATTCCGTATCAAAGCGGTCCCGCTTCTCGTGGATCTGGGCGCGCAGGGAATCGATCTGTTCCACGGAGGCGGATCCGGACTTCACTTTCTCCATTTGCTCGTTAATTTCGAACACTTCCATCAGCAACGCCTGGGGTACTCTGCTACCGTCGGGTTTGAATCCTTCCAAGCTGAGCAGGTACTCGACTCGCCGGATGGGATGCTTCAGCGTACGGTAAGCATCGTTCAAGAGCGCAGTCATGCGCAGCGCCTGTGTTTGTTGAGCTTCCGGCGCCGTCGTGAAGTAATCCGGGTGGTACTTCCGGCTCAATTCGTGAAAAGTTTTTTCGAGCGATCCAATATCTATACCCAACGCTCTGGGCAGACCAAACAGCTCGAAGTAGTCCATGATTTCAGGGGAAGGGGTATTAAGTTGAAAACGAGCTGCCGCAACCACAGCTCTTCTTGGCATTGGGATTCATGAAGACAAATCCCTTGCCCATGAGGCCTCTGTCGTAATCGAGAACCGTGCCGTTCAGATAGATATAGCTTTTCAGATCGCAAAAGAGTTTGACGTTCTCACGTTCGAAAACCTTATCGCCGGTGCGCGCCTGGTTTTCGAACGTGAGATTGTAGGAGAGGCCGGAGCATCCTCCGCCTTTCACACCGACACGTAATCCGGCGGCCTGGACGCCTTCCTTCTGCATCCTGCGTCTCACTTCGTCCACGGCGTTGTCGGTAATCTCAATGGCCATGGCTGTTACTTTCCGTTGTCGTCGTGTTTCTTTTTCCAGTCACCGATCGCCGCCTTGATCGCGTCTTCGGCGAGTACGGAGCAGTGGATTTTCACCGGGGGCAAACTGAGCTCCTTCACGATATCGGTGTTCTTGATTTCAAGAGCCTCGGCGAGAGTCTTGCCTTTCCTCGATGATCTCGGTCTCTTGATTAACCTTGATCTGGAGCTTCATGACGTCACCGCATTCCGGCGCCCCGACAAGGCCGGTACCCACAGTCGGGTCTTCCTTGGGCAGAGCGCCCACATTGCGGGGGTTGTTGTAGTGATCAATCACTTTGTCTGAATATGCCATCTGTTATTCTCCTTGCTGGTCCCCAACTCCGAAATCCGAAATCCGCAATCCGAAATCGGAAAGTTTACGCTTCTGTAGCCCAGTGCACCGATTTCAGATCGATGCCCTCCTTTGCCATTTCATACAGCGGTGATAACTCTCGTAAGCGGCGCACAACGTCAATCACGCGATTGGCCACGTAATCGACCTCTTCCTCGGTATTGAAGCGGCCGATTCCAAACCGAATCGAAGTGTGGGCGAGATCTTCCCCGACCCCGAGAGCCTTCAGTACATACGACGGTTCAAGACTGGCCGACGTGCAAGCCGACCCGGACGACACCGCAATATCATTGATCCCCATCAAGAGTGATTCACCCTCAACGTAGGCGAAACTCATATTGAGGTTGCCTGGCAATCTCTTGTCGAGATCACCATTGATGTAAACCTCATCCAATTCGCGCTCGAGCGTCGTGCGCAGCTTTTCGCGCAGCCGCAGCATTTCGGCGGATTCCCTCGGAAGTTCCTCACGCGCAATCTGAGCCGCTTTACCAAACCCAACGATTCCGGTAACGTTCAGAGTACCCGAACGCATTCCTCGCTCGTGACCGCCTCCGTCGATAATCGGCGTTAGCAACACGCGCGGATTCCGGCGCCGCACATAGAGAGCGCCGGCGCCTTTCGGGCCATATATCTTGTGTGCGGACAGCGAGGCGAGGTCGACATTCATTTCATTGACGTTGAACGGGATCTTACCTGCGGCCTGCACTGCATCCGTATGGAACAGGACGCCACGCTCACGAGCGATCTTGCCGATTTGCTTGATCTCCTGAATGACGCCGACTTCATTGTTGGCCGTCATGATCGAGACCAAAATCGTTTTAGCCGTGATGGCCTTGCACAGATCATCAAGGTCCACCATTCCTTTTCCGTCCACGGGCAAGAACGTAATCCGGAATCCCTCCTTCTCCAGGTGCTTGCACGTGTCGAGTATGGCCTTGTGTTCGGTCACACACGTGATGATGTGGTCTCCCTTTTCCCGGTACATCCAGGCCGCGCCTTTAACCGCCAGGTTGTCCGACTCGGTCGCGCCACTCGTGAAAACGATTTCACGTGGATCGGCGCCGATCAGAGCCGCTACCTGCTTTCGTCCCTCTTCGACAGCTTCCTCGGCTTCCCAACCAAACTTGTGATTTCGGCTCGCGGCATTGCCAAATTGGTTCGTAAAGAAAGGCATCATGGCGTCGAGCACACGAGGATCCATCGGGGTCGTCGCATGATTGTCCATGTAAATAGGCAGCTTCACCATTTTGTGTCTTCCTTAATCTCCTAGCGTCGGGTCCACCACTGGCGCTCAATTCATCGCCAGTTCGTAGATCGATGTATCACCCAAGACCCGGACGACCTTCGCCTTGATTTTGAGCAGCGGATCTCGAACCGTGCACACTTGCAACTGCTGGCAATCGTCGCCTCGTTCGCATGGAGTTATAGAGATCGGCCCCTCTAAAGCTTCAACAACATCCACTATCGAAATCGAAGCCGGATCCTTCGCCAGAATATAACCGCCGTTAATACCTTGATGCGATACGAGCAGGCCCTTGCGCGCCAATTTTTGCAATACCTTAGCCAGCAACTCGGCAGGGATGTGGTACTGTGCGGCTATTTCCCGGGTACTTACCGACTCGTCTGAATGTTGAGCCAAGTGCTTCAACGCAATCAATCCGTAGTCCGACTGGGAAGTTTGATAAAACGCGGCTAAAGGGCGCGATTACATGAATACTCCAAACGTCTCAGCGAGTCTGGAATTGACGACACAAAACTTTTTTTAGACCGCGTTCACAGACGTTATCGACAACAACTCTTTTAGGGACGAAACACGGGGGACGTGGTTGGCGGAAGGATACCGGCCGGTACGGTCAATCAATACGGCGGTCAGACCGGCCCGCATACCGGCTTCGACGTCGTTGCTCAGACTGTCGCCGACGAGCAGGATTTTCGGGGGCGGTTCCTTGAGGGCGCGGATCGCTGCCTCGAATATCTGGCGATCCGGTTTGCAGTATCCGGTTTCGCTGGAAATCGTGACCGCATCAAAGTACGCGAGGATACCGAGGCTGCGCATGACCGAGTAGATGCGATCGTCGAAATTCGAAATGACGCCAATTTTCAGCCCTCGATGTTTCAGTTCATTCAGAACCTCGGCAGTTTCCGGAAAAAGAACCCAACCTTGTGAATCGCGGAATCTGTCGTACACTTGCTCGAAGAACTGATCAAAGTTTGCGATCATGCCGGTCTCGGTGAAGACACGGCGCACGACATTCTTCCACCATTCTTTTTGGTTTTCGGTCGAGATCGGTCCGGCGCCACGGAATTGCTGGACAAAAGCGGCTTGGATGGCGTCGTCCGGAGCCTTCGAGCCGAACCGGCGGGCGATGCTACCATAGATTTGGCCAACGGAACCGCGCGTGGTGAACAACGTTTCGGCAGCGTCGAAAAGAACAGCGCGAAACTTCATCTGGGGATCATAGCAAATGAATGGGATTACTCTTCAAAGCGTTGAACAATACATGTACCGCCTCCTTCCGCCGCGCGATGCCGTGCTGGCGGACATGGAACGTGTGGCGGAGAAAAATGATGTTCCTATTGTCGGTCCAGCAGTAGGCCGCCTGTTGTACCAGCTTGCCCGGTTTGTGAACGCAGGACGTGTTTTTGAAATGGGGTCGGCCATTGGATATTCCACGATTTGGTGGGCTCGGGGACTCAGGCGGGGAGGTAAGGTGTATTACACCGACGGAAGCTCTGCGAATGCGGCGCAAGCGGAGGGTTACCTCCAAAAAGCCGGCGTGCGTGATCGAGTCGAAATCCTCGTGGGTAATGCACTCGATCTGATCGACCAGGTGGAGGGCGAGTTTGACATCGTCTTCAATGATGTCGACAAGCATGACTATCCCGAGGTGTTCCGAAAAGCGGCAGGACGAATCCGTGTGGGTGGCTTGCTGGTTGCGGACAATGTGCTTTGGTCGGGACGTGTTGCGGACGCACCCGTGAGAGATCGAGACACGACAGCTATCCGGTCTTTCAACAAAATGCTGTTCTCAGACGAGCGGTTCTACTCGACGATTATTCCGCTCCGCGACGGTGTTGCGATTGGACTACGAGTCCAGTGAGGTCCACCAGCGACCGGCCATTAGGGTCTTCAGCCCAAGGGATCCGGACGACCAGCGACTCCTTGATCGCCACCAGTTCCGTGTCGCGTGACTCGGAATCCCATTCACTCATGATGTGGGTGCGGAATCCTTCCTTGTGGAAGAACTGACGAAGTGCCGGCACGGCATCCTGATAAACGCCGTCCCAGTTCTTTCCGAAATCATTTCCTTCCAGGAATTCCTCCAGTCTTTTAATCAATTCGTCTTTCATTGGACACTTACATCCCCCCGAAAATACTACGATTCTAGCCCAATAAACACGAAGACCGCGAATGGGGATTGCGAGATTACGCGGTTCAGAGCAGCCATCACTATGGGAAAATGTTGCGCGAGTGGAGTGACGATGCGGACACTTTAAAAGACAGGGATTTGCATGAGTCCGCCGAGCGATGTCCCGGCGACGGCAACTCTCAAATTTAGGATGATCCATGGCGAAAATTTATCCCTTTCGTAGTTTGAGATACGCGCTGGACAGAGTGCCTATCGAGAGAGTCGTAACTCAGCCCTACGACAAAATTTCCAATGAGATGCAAGACCGCTATTATGCATTGCACCCGAACAACATTGTTCGCATTGTTCTCGGTAAACCCACGCCTGAAGACTCCGCCACGAACAACGTCTACACACGAGCCGCGGGCTATCTGAAGGACTGGCGTGCCAGCGGAATTTTAGAACAAGTGCCGGAGCCTGCCTTCTTCGTTTACTTCCAGCGATTCGCCATTCCGGGCACTAACGAAACCCATGTTCGCAAGGGGTTCGTCGGTTTAGGACGCCTTGAGGATTACCGGAACAAGGTGGTGTATCCACACGAGCGAACCTTGACGGGACCGAAGAAAGATCGCCTCGAGCTCCTGCGCCATACCCGCACACACTTCGAGCAGATTTTCATGCTGTATGAGGATCCAGCGGAAAAGATCGGTCATCTCTTGGAAGAGATTGCGCAACAAAAAGCGGACATTCAGGTCGACGACGAATATGGAGTACGGCATACGACGTGGACACTCAGCGACCCACAGGCCGTCGCCTTCATGCAACGTGAGATGGAAGACAAAAACTTGATCATCGCGGACGGTCATCACCGGTACGAAACCGCGCTGGCATACCGTGATGAAATGCGCGCTCAGAAGGGAAGCGACCGTCTGCCGATGACTTTTTTCAATATGAGCAGTCCGGGTCTGACAATCCTGCCAACGCACCGCGTCTTATCGAACGTGACTGGGCTGGATCCCAACATTCTCCTTCATCGGGCTTCTGAGTTCTTCAATGTGACGGGTTCACCCGAGCACGGGACTGTGACGATCGGTGTGTTCATCGA
>QHXC01000481.1 GCA_003222815.1 Acidobacteriota bacterium
CGGTCTACGCCCACAACGTAACGGACTCCTACCAGATCAATGACGATGTGAATCTGGTTCGAGGAAACCATCAGCTGACCTTCGGCGCGAACCTGTCGAACTTCAGGATCTACCAGCGCTGCCTGGTCAGCGGTCAAGGATCGTATGTCTTCAACGGCACAGCGACCGGTATAGGAATGGGCGACTTTTTAACCGGAAAACTGACAAGCCTGATGCAGGTGACGCCAATATTGTGGAGCAGTCGTCAGAACTACATTGCGGCGTATCTGCAGGATGTCTGGAAAATGTCGCCAAAGCTGACCTTCAACGCCGGTTTGCGCTGGGAACCATTCCTGCCGCTGTCGATAGGTTACGGTCAAGGACCCACCCTGAACGAAGGCGTTAGCTTTAACTTCAGTGACGAGAGATTCCACAAAGGGATCAAGAGCACGGTCTACCCCAACGCACCCGCAGGCCTCTACTTCCCAGGTGATCCAGGCTTCCCGAAGCACGGTCCCACGAACCCCCGGTGGACATATTTCTCGCCACGTCTTGGGCTGGCCTGGGATGTGCAAGGGGATGGCCGGACGTCGGTGCGCGCGGCCTACGGGATCGCGTTCGACTTCAGTGGCGCATCCAGTTATGGTGGCAGCTCCAGCGCGCCTCCGTGGGGTTTAAACACCACCGTCAACAGTGTCGATTTTGAGGATCCATGGCTTCCTGGCGGCAATCCATTCCCGTACGTTCGGTTGTCGAGGTTTCCAAGGTTCTCAGACTACTACTTCGTCCAAAGCTACGACTCCGCGTCGCCCAGGGTTCACACGTGGAACCTCAGCATCCAAAGGCAAATCCCGGCGAGCTTTCTCCTATCCGCAAGCTATTTGGGAAACCAGGCATTCCACACGTGGGTGGGAGGACACGTCAATCGGGCTGTCTATTTCCCCGGAACTGCGGTGAACGGGGTCTGCACGGCACAGGGCTATGTCCTGCAAACCACCGGAACGTGCTCCACGACCGGAAACACGAACCAGCGCCGCAGGGCGATCCTGGAGAATCCAGTGGAGGGACAGTACTACGGAAACTTGTTCACGAGAGAAGATTCGGGCACGCAGAATTATCATGGCATGCTGCTTTCGATTCAACGCCGCGCTGCCCGTGGAGCGAACATCGCCGCGAACTACACCTGGTCCCACTGCATCGGCATCGATCCCAACGCAAACAACACTGGGAGAGGTGATCCGGGGTATCTCGATCCCAACAACCGGAATTTCGATCGCGGCAACTGCAATACTTCGGACCGGCGGCAGGTCTTCAACTTGACGGCGGTCGCTCCATCGCCGCAGTTTGCCAATCCCACCTTGCGTATGTTGGGCACGGGCTGGCAATTGTCGGGAATCTATAGATGGTCAACGGGCAGGTATCTCACCATCAGCACTGGTCTGGATCGCCTGTTATCCGGCCAGTCGGGTAACCAGCGCCCTGTTCAGGTACTCGAGAACCCATATGGCGACCGGCACTCCCTCACTAAATACCTGAATCCCAACGCGTTTGTACAACCTGCTTTGGGCACGATAGGAAACATGGGGCCGTACAATGTGGAGGGCCCTGGAACCTGGCAGTTAGATCTGGGACTATCCAGAAGCTTCCAGTTCCGGGAACGTCAGAAACTGGAGTTTCGAGCGGAGGCGTTCAATGTGACGAACAGCTTCAGAGCGGTGATCCCACAGGGAACTGCAACCACTCCGTCACCGTTCACAACCTTTAACGGCAACACCTTTGGCCAGATCACCACTTCAGCGGATGCGAGAATCATGCAGTTCGCGTTGAAGTACGCTTTCTGATATGGCATGAGCGGAGCGAATGCAAGCCCGACAGGGCGCAGCCAGTTAAGAGATGAGCGGAGCGAATGCAAGCCCGACAGGGCGCAGCCAGTTAAGAGATGAGCGGAGCGAATGCAAGCCCGACAGGGCGCAGCCAGTTAAGAGATGAGCGGAGCGAATGCAAGCCCGACAGGGCGCAGCCAGTTAAGAAATGAGCGGAGCGAATGCAAGCCCGACAGGGCGCAGCCAGTAAAGATGAGCGGAGCGAATGCAAGCCCGACAGGGCGCAGCCAGTAAAGATGAGCGGAGCGAATGCAAGCCCGACAGGGCGCAGCCAGTTAAGAAACAAGGCGCGGTTTGTGACCGCGCCTTGTTCGAGGTGATGAAACCGTTTTTAGGCACCTGGTCACAAAATTAGCGATCTTGCTAAGCTTCATTTTGGTTGCGATCACTGCGGCAGTTGGCGCTGCTCCTCAGGTACAACGTCTGGGCCTCCGCATGATTGTGGTCAAAACCGAAGCAGAGGCTCTTGATCTCCGCGCTCGCATCGAGAAGCGCGAATCCTTTGAGGATCTTGCCAGGAAACACTCCATCGACCCCTCAGCTAATGCAGGCGGATTCCTGGGGGCAGTCGTTCTCACCGACCTCAGAAAAGAATACCAGGACGGCCTTTTAGGGTTACATCCGGGTGAGATCAGCCCGATTCTCAGAGTCGGCGAACAGTATGTCCTGCTGGAGCTGCTCACCGAGGAAGAGACACGCTGGCAAACGCAAAACGATGCTGCCCGCCAGGCCTTCCAGCTAGGGCAGAATCTCGAAGCCGAGCAGTTTCTTCTAGCCGCCATCCGGGAGGCGGAACATTTCGGACCGCAAGACTCCCGCCTGGGTGCCAGCCTCAACAGTCTCGCGGTGCTCTACTTCGCTCAGGGAAACTACGCGGCGGCCGAACCGCTCTATAAGCGTGCCCTGGCGATTGCGGAGAAAGCGCTGGGGCCCGAACACCCCGACTTGAGCACCAGCCTCAACAATCTCGCGGAGCTCTACTACGCGCAGGGGAACTACGCCGCGGCCGAACCGTTCTACAAGCGCGCCCTGGCGATTCGGGAGAAAGCGCTGGGGCCCGTGCACCCCGACGTGGGCACCAGCCTCAACAACCTTGCAGAGGTCTACCATGCCCAGGGGAACTACGCCACGGCCGAGCCTCTCCATAAGCGCGCCCTGACGATTCGGGAGAAAGCCTTGGGACCCGAGCATCCGGATGTAAGCGTCAGCCTTAACAACCTTGCGGGACTCTATCAGGGTCAGGGGAACTATGCCGCGGCGGAGCCACTCTATAAGCGCGCCCTGGCGATCAGGGAGAAAGCCTTGGGGGCCGAGCACGCCGAAGTGGGCGCTAGCCTTATTAACTTGGCGGCGCTCTACCGGGATCAGGGCAACTACGCCGCGGCCGAGCCGCTCTATAAGCGGGCGCTGGCGATTGCCGAAAAAGCCTTCGGGCCCGAGCACCCCAACGTGGGCGCCACCCTCGTCAACCTGGCGGGGCTCTATCACGACCAGGGGAACTACGCCGCGGCCGAGCCGCTCTATACCGAGCCACTCTACAAGCGCGCTCTGGCGATCATGGAGAAAACACTCGGTCCCGATCATCCGAACGTTGGTACGAGCCTGCTCAATCTAGCGCTTCTCTACGAGAATCTACGGAATTACACCGCGGCCGAGCCTCTTTATCAGCGCGCCCTGGGGATAGCCGAAAAAGCATTGGGGCCTGAACACCCCGATGTAGGCGCCGGCCTTGTCAACCTGGCGCTGTTCTACCAGGACCAG
>QHXC01000086.1 GCA_003222815.1 Acidobacteriota bacterium
TGGAAACAGAGGTCATACAGCGCCAAAGAAAACTTCTTCAGAAGGAAGCCAGTCCGGAACTTCGGCTCTCGCTATTGGGAAAGGCGCCCACGCTGGTCAATGAAATCCTTGGCGGGTTGATTGTGCTGGGTCTTTCCGTTGTTACTTTGCTAATGCCATCCTTAGGGATGACGTTTCCGATGCTTGCAGCATTCTTCGTTGCTATCCAGCGTATCAATCCAGCTCTGGGTAGCATTAATGCAGCAGGCGCAAAGATCAGCCGGGCGAAACGCGGACTTGAAGTCGTAGAAGAAGTTTTATATGAGATCGCCCAGGAGCATGCGCCGGAAGGTCGTTTGTCTGTAGGCACGGTTCGGGAAATTCAACTTTCGAATGTCTCCTTTACCTATCAATCAAGACCCGGCAATTCCGTTTTGAAGGATGTCAACCTCACTTTGACTCGAGGAACGACCACGGCTGTAGTCGGAAGCACAGGGTCTGGCAAGAGCACCATTGCGAATTTAATGATCGGACTCTTTGATCCGACTTCCGGTTTCGTCCTTGTCAACGGTATTGATCTTCGACGGTTCGACTTGAGGGTGTGGCGGCAAAAGATCGGCTACGTTTACCAGGATATATTTCTCTTCAATTGCACAATAAGAGAAAACATTACGCTTTGGGACAATTCGCTAACAGATTCAGATGTCGAATGGGCCGCGCAGGTTGCTCACATTAATGATTTCATTCGGACGCTGCCAGACGGCTATCAAACGGTTGTAGGCGACCGCGGACTCCAGTTATCCGGTGGGCAGTGTCAGCGCCTTGCCATAGCGCGGGCGGTTCTCCGCCGGCCAGAGGTGTTCATTTTTGACGAAGCAACAAGCAACCTCGACACGGAGTCGGAAGAGCAAATTCGGCGATCTATTCAGGACATCGCCAAGAGCGCAACGGTAATGATTATTGCGCATCGCCTGTCCACGATTGTGAATGCAGACTGCGTCTATGTATTGCATGATGGGCGGATTGTAGAGAAGGGTACATACGCCGGTTTGATCGGACAGGAAGGACACTTCAGCCGCCTCGTCCATGCGCAGGCTTTGACCGCTGGTTGATATGGGTACCCGGCGAGCTCTGGTCACTGGCGGTACCCGCGGGATCGGCGCTGCGACGGTAATTGCGCTGATCGAGGCAGGAGACGAAGTCATCGTTACAGGACGGTCGCCGTCCGCGCAGGTGCCGCAGGGCTGCCGGTATCTGACATGCGACCTTGCTGATCCGAAAGCGCTGAGAGAGTTCTCGCGCATTGTTGAGGGGCTCGAGATATCCGTCCTTATTAACAATGCGGGAATCAATAAAATCGGCGCCATTTCCGAATACGATGTCGACGATTTCAATCGAATTCAACATGTCAATGTGACGGCCCCTTTTGTACTATGCAAAGCGGCTATACCCAGCATGCAGCGCCGGCAGTTTGGACGTATCGTGAACATCACTTCTATTTTCAGTGTCGTCAGCAAGCCGGGACGTTCGGCTTATTCGGCCAGCAAATCAGGACTGCTCGGGCTTACTCGCGCGCTGGCGCTTGAAGTTGCAGCTGACAATATTCTGATCAATTGCGTCGCTCCCGGTATTGTCGATACGGAACTCACCCACAGCGTCCTGGGTGATAAGGGCATAGCCGAACTGAGATCGCTTGTGCCGATGGGACGACTGGCGACGTCCGATGAAATCGCGAAATACATCCGATTTCTGGCCAGTGAAGAAAACACATACATGACTGGCCAGAATCTTGTGGTCGATGGCGGATTCACCTGTGCCTGATCTTCAGATCAAATCTCATTCCGGTCCTTATACAGTGAAGTTCGCGCCGCTCTTTTCCGGGCTTGAAGGCGGATTAAAGCCGAACGAACATCTCATCATTGACGAACGCGTAGCCGATCTCTACTCCGAGAAACTCTCCGCAGTGTTGAAAGACGATTCCGTCTTGGTTTTAGCCGCAGTTGAAACCAGCAAATCGCTAGAAAAGATTCCAGATTATGTAACGCATTTACTGCAACACGGCGTCAGAAGGGACTACGTTTTAATTGCTGTCGGCGGAGGCATCATCCAGGACATTACCGCATTTATAGCCGCAATTCTGTTACGTGGGATAAGTTGGCGATTTTATCCAACGACACTGCTGGCCCAGGCGGACAGTTGCATCGGATCGAAGACTTCGATCAATGTAGGTCCTTACAAGAATCAGGTAGGTACCTACACTCCGCCAAATGAAATTCTTGTTTCAACCGATGTGCTTAGGACGCTCAGCGAAGTCGATATTCGTTCAGGCATTGGGGAGATGATTAAGTCCCACACTGTATCGGGCTGGCCGGATCTGCGTGCCATTGCCAGAGATTACGAGCGGCTTTTCTCCAGTCCGGAAGTGATGACGCACTACATTCAGCGGTCTCTTCAGATCAAGAAGATGAAGATCGAGATTGACGAATTTGACCGCAACGAACGCCTGGTAATGAATTATGGACATACGTTCGGCCACGCCATCGAAAGTGCGACGGACTGGGCAGTACCCCACGGCATCGCTGTTACGATTGGGGCAGACATGGCGAACTATATCTCATGGCATATGGATCTAATCGACCGAGAAGCGTACGAGGAACTCCACAGGCTCTTGGCCAGGAATTATCGCGGATTCGAATCCATTTCAGTGCGGGAACCTGAATTTTTCGCGGCAATCGGTAGAGACAAGAAAAACGTCGGCCAACACCTTTCCCTCATCCTGATGCGGGGTCCCGGCAAAGTTTTTAAGCACCAATGCGCAAATGACGAGGTATTTCGAGCGCGCTGCAGAGAGTATTTTGCCAACGAATTCAAAAGCAAAGGATCAGAACCATGCCGGACCCGATAACTATCACGCGTTCGAAACATGAGGTCGTAACTGCGCGTGGAACGATCAATGTGGGGATCGTGGGTTTTGGCAAAATGGGCCAAATCCGTTTCGATGCTGTTATGAGGACGGGGTGTGGCCGTGTCGTTGCGGTCGCTGATCCGGATCGCGCCAAATTCAAACGACTGTCCAGAGTGCGCATGTATACCGAGGGGCACGATCTAATCCAAGATCCCAGCGTCGAAGCCGTGTTCATTTGCACGCCGAATTATCAAAACCGACCCCTGACAATCCAGGCGCTCCGGGCTGGCAAGCATGTCTTCTGCGAGAAACCCCCGGCATTTACCGCAAGCGAAGTTGAGGAAATCATTGCCGCAGAGAATGCTTCCGGAAAAAAGCTGATGTACGGATTCAATCACCGCCATCATGAGAGCGTCAAGAAAGCTAAGGAGCTTGTCGATTCGGGCGCCTATGGCCGAATTCTGTGGATGCGTGGGAGATATGGCAAGAGCGTCGACCAGAGCTTCTATGGCGACTGGCGTTCAAAAAAAGAATTTGCCGGCGGCGGCATCATGCTGGATCAGGGCATTCACATGCTCGATCTGTTCCTTATGCTTGGAGGAGATTTCGAGGAGGTTCATGCTTTCGTGTCCAACCTTTACTGGAAGCTGGACGTCGAAGACAACGTGTTTGCAACCTTCCGCAATCGAAATGGGATAGTCGCGTCGCTTCACTCCACCATGACGCAGTGGAGACACCTATTCTCGTTGGAAATTTTTTTGGAAAAAGGTTACATCGTCATCAACGGCCTGCTTACGCCGTCCGGGACATATGGAGCCGAAGCGATGACCATCGCGAAGAATCGAACAACCGCTCCGGCGGCAACCTGGAGTGACGAGGAACACATTACTTTCGAAATCGATAATTCCTGGGCTTCCGAAATAGAGAATTTCTTTGACGCAATCAAATCCGATATGCCCGTCAGTGTGGGAACGAGTTCGGACGCCCTGCGACTGATGCGTTTAATCGACAAGATTTATCGGAGAATGTCGCTGTGAATTCTGCAAACGATTCTCAGTGGCTGTCTGCTTACTTCGAGCGGTATAGGGATTCCATATTCTCCCCCGAAGCGAACCGCCAGCTGGTCGAGTTGAAGAAAATGTTTCTCGCCGCCAAGTCCAGTCATCAGAAAGTGATCATTGCGGGCAATGGAGGCAGTGCTGCCATTGCCAGTCACTGCACCGTGGATATCACGAAATCTGCTCGTGTCCGTTGCATCAACTTCAATGAAGCGGATCTCATTACTTGTTTCGCAAACGATTTCGGTTACGAACGGTGGCTCCAGAAAGCATTGGAGTTTTATGCCGACCCCGGCGATGTGCTCATTCTGATCAGTTCGAGCGGAAAGTCACCGAACATGATTTGCGCTGCTGAATATGCACGGCAGCGTGAACTGAAGCTTGTAACTTTCACCGGATTTGCTGCGACGAATCCATTAAGACAACTTGGAGACCTCAATTTGTGGGTGGACAGCCGCGCATACAACATCGTTGAGATGACCCACCAGATCTGGTTGCTCGCTGTGTGCGATCTTATTATCGGCGCCGCAGAATACCATCCTGCCTGAATGCGAGTTGTACGTGAACCGCATATTGCCGGCACGATTGTTCTCGTCGATGGCGTACCTGCATGTGGAAAGACAATGATGGCACCCATCGTCGGTAGTTTCGATCGCGTCGAGTTGATGCAATACAACTACCCTCTCCAGTCTATCTGTGTATTGCGTGATCTCAACTTGATCGCCAGCGATGTAGCGACGGTAATGATTCGAATGCATACGGATCTGGATTTGTATGATTCGATGATGTCGCGCGAAACGAATTTCCGGTTTTCAGATCTCTCGTCCGTTTGGAGGAACTCCAGACCATGGAGATACTTTCAGCGCCTTTTCCAACCCGGTGATGATGCGACGATTCCAAAAATTGAAAAGGAGCGGCCGATCCTTCATCTGGTAACCCATTCGATGTTGGGACGTTGTGCGGGCCTGTTTGAAGCGCTCGGCGACCGTCTGCGGATCATTGAGGTCGTTCGTCATCCTCTTTACATGATTAAGCAGTGGTACGGATGGATACACAGAGCCGGAGTCGATGCGAGGACTTTTCACATATGGATCGATCACCACGGCCATGCAGTTCCAGACTTCGCGCATGGATGGGAGGATTTGTTTCTGAAATCCAATCGCATGGATCGCACGATCTATGCGATCGATGCAGACACGCGGCTTGCACACTGTGCGTACACGAAATTGTCCGGTGCGCAAAAGAGGCAAGTTCTGATTGTCCCGTTTGAAACATTCGTGACGAAGCCCGATCCATACCTCCGCGAATTGGAGGCGCTGCTGGGTACCGGTATGACCTCGGCAACATCAAGGATGATGAAGAAGCAGAACGTTCCTCGGAAGATGTATGCGGATGGTGCCGATCTGAAGATTTATAGAAAATATGGTTGGGAACCGCCGGATCGTGCCAGTAGTGAAGTGCAAGAATTCCAGAAAAGACGTGACTTCGCGGCTGCGGAAGCGTCGCCCGATGCGATGAGAGTTCTGGATCGGATGTGCGAGCAGTACGAGGTAACGTATCTAAGAGCATGATTGTCGCTGTACTCGGAACTGGCAGTATTGGGTCCCGCCATCTCGAGGTCCTGGGCGGATTTGCCCAGGTACAGACAATCGCGGTTCCAATCCGCAAAGAACGCTTCGAAGAATTGCGATCGAAGGGCATCCGCGCCGCCAGGAACCTGACTGAAGCTGTTGAACAAGGCGCACGATTGTGCATTATTGCCACGGATACTGGCAGGCATGTCTCCGACGCGGTGACGGCTCTTCAATCGAGCTGTGCCGTTCTCGTCGAAAAGCCTCTGTCGATCGATCGATCAGGCGCAGCGGAAGTTTGCCGGGCAGCGACAAAAGCAGGTCAAGGAGTTTTCGTTTGTTGCGTTCTTCGCTTTTCAGAATCGCTGAACACTTTCCGCGAACTCTTACCGACCTTAGGCCGGCTGCATTCGGTCCGGATCGAATGCCAGTCGTATCTACCCGATTGGCGTCCCCAGCGGAATTACCGCGATGCCTTCTGTGCCAGACCGAATGAGGGAGGCGTATTACTCGATTTGATTCACGAGGTGGACTATGCAACATGGCTCTACGGCTGGCCATCTGCCATATATGCATGCCTTCGGAATTTAGGACGGCTCGATATTCAAGCGGAAGAAACAGCAGACCTGTTGTGGGAAAC
Organism: Acidobacteriota bacterium; assembly: GCA_003222815.1. GTDB lineage: Bacteria > Acidobacteriota > Terriglobia > 20CM-2-55-15 > 20CM-2-55-15 > 20CM-2-55-15. The sequence goes on from QHXC01000086.1 coordinate 6,154, forward strand.
ATCGGACGGCTGCCTTGTCTCGATCGCATTGGATTATCTTTCGAGGCCTCCCAGACGGCTCATGACAGCAAAGGGCGAACACGGCACGATCCAGTGGGATGGAATTTCCGGTACGGTTTCGATTGAACAGGTTGGCCTGGCTGTAGAACATGTAAAATCCAGCCAAACTCGTGATGATATGATGTCCGGGCAGGCACAGGCTTTCCTTAATGCCATCGCCGGAACCGTTGATCAGCGACTAGCCTCCATCGAGGACGGTATTCGTGCGGCTGCAGTGTGCGATGGCGCACGCCGCTCGAGCCAGACTCTCCGTCGTGAAGCAGTCGAATACGGCCTCAAATAGATTATGGCGAAGTTACTGGCAGTCATTCCGGCACGCGGCGGTTCGAAAGGTTTGCCAAATAAGAATCTTCGCGAACTGGCAGGCCTTCCCCTGATTGCCCACTCGATATTGCTGGCGAAGATGTGTCCTGAAATCGATCGAGTCATCGTCTCAACGGACTCGGATGCAATCGCAAGAGTTGCCCAGGACTACCGTTGCGACGTTCCTTTTGTCAGACCGCCGGAACTGGCGTCCGACGAAGCACCTCTGTGGCCGGTTCTTCGACATGCATTACAGACCGTCGAACAACTCGATGGGGTTCGGTATGAGTATCTGCAATTGCTGGACCCGACCGCTCCTGCTCGATTCCCTTCCGATGTTACCGAAGCATTGCAGCGGTTGAAGGAGAATTCCAGCGCAGATGGAATCATCTGTGTGTCCCGGCCGGAATTCAATCCGATTTGGCATGGTGTTGTTGACCGTGATGGCTGGTTGGCAGACTTGTTTCCGGAAGCGGCCAATGTACACCGCCGTCAGGATGTGCCGGTTGTCTATCGGATCATTTCCACGATGAACATCTGGCGCGCCGATTTCGTTCGGAGAGAAGAATTGACCTGGAGAGGTAACGGCAAGTTTCTTATGTACGAGATTCCGGACGTGAGAGCGCTCGATATCGACGACCTCGATGGCTTTCAACGAGCAGAAGCCTTGATCCGATCCGGATTAGTCCATCTGCCCTGGCTCAAGGACAAGGTCATTGCAGGCTGAAGCCATACCACCCGTCGTTTTCGAAATCGGCTTGAACCATCTTGGTAAAGCGGATTCCGCGAAACGAATGATCGACACCTTGGCATCGAATGGAGCCCCTCACATCACTCGCCAGGTCATTGACGATCCGAAACGACATACCCGGAACCCGGATCGCATCGCAATGCTCAACCAGTACTACCTCAGCATCGAAGACAATATTGCTGTTCTGCGCCACGCAATAAAAACGGGCCTGAAAGCCGGCGCGGCTATCTTGAATATTTCCGACATCGGACCTTCACTCGACGCGGGTGTGAGCTTTTTCAAAGTCTTGAGTACTGATTTTGCATTTGAGCCCTTGCTTGCCGCCCTCGCCGTCACAGGTGTACCGACTTATCTCTCCGTTGGCATATCGACAGCGAGTGATATTGCCCGATCACTTTCAGTCATGAGAAATGCTTCGGAGGGATCAAACGAGCGGCTGCTCTACACTGTTTTAGGCGCTCCCGGACCGGCCGAAAAACTGAATTTGCGGAGGATCGCAACGCTTTCCCGGACCTTCAACGTTCCCGTTGCTTACGGACAGCATTCGGATAGGTTAGAAGCCCTGGCAATTGCAATCGCATTCGGTGCGGAGTCTGTTTTCGTTTACGTGGCTCAGACTCATAGTCCTGAACCACCTGATGGTCCGCATGCCGTTCTATGCTCGGAAGCGGCGGCAATACTGAGAAACATACGTGCAGCCGCTTCCATGCTTGGAACGCCGGATCTGGAAACTTCGACGGACAATCCGCTGCGTCATACGCACCGCCGATCGATTGTTGCCGCAAAACCCATTCGCTCTGGCCTTGTCATTTCTGAAGAAGATCTGGCTTTCAAACATCCGGGAACTGGTCTTCCTTCATCTCAATGGATGCAGGTCATCGGAAGGACAGCCAATCGCGATTACGCTGTGGACGAGGATCTCTTCTGATCATGAGGACGGCTCTGGTTGGCGGGGCAAGCAAAGGACTGGGCCTGGCCTGTGCAATTGGCCTGGCGTCCCGTGGACACCGTTTGGTTTTGTGTGCCCGGACACCGAGTGATCTGGAAAGCGCCGCGGCAACGATTCGAACGATGCGGGAGGGATTGGAAGTTGTTACTGTTCCATGTGATTTTTCAAAACGGGACAATCTGCTGGCTTTGAACGAACGCTTAAAGAGCGACTGCCTCAAGATCGATATCCTTGTTAACAATGTTGGCGGGCCACAGCCGGGAACGGTTGTCGAGTTGACGGAGGAGCAATGGGAGCATGGTCTGGACCTATTGTTTCGGTCTACGCTCAGGCTCTATCGCATGGTTCTTCCAGGTATGCAGGAGCGAGGCTGGGGACGCATTATTAATATTCTGTCTCCGGCCGCCGTAGAACCGGTTGCGTCGCTTGCGATCTCCAGCGTGCTGCGCGCAGCTCTGGCAAACTACGCGAAGCTTGTCGCCAAGGAAGTTGGCCGCCATGGAATAACTGTGAACAGTTTGATGCCGGGCGGTTTCCGTACCGCCCGTACAGACGAACTCGAGCGCGATACGGCAAGACGGCGAAACGTATCTGTCCAAATCGTACAGAGAGAAACTGAAGCGGCGATTCCCATTCAGCGAATGCTTGATCCCGAGGAGTTGGCGAACTTTGTGGCTTACCTTACATCGGATGAGGCAGGAGGTATAACAGGCGCCCTTTTACCAATCGACGGCGGACAGATGCGGACAATTTGAATAGGAACACGGTAGAAAATGAATTGAGACTTGAAGACCACACTGTTGCGCCAAAGACATTGAGAAAAATCAGCGAGTTGATGGATTTGAGTGGACGCAGGGCGATCCTGGTAGGCGGTGCCGGGCATATCGGTCTCGGCGCAGCAGAAACTCTGTGGGAGCTTGGAGCGAATATTGCCCTTCTTGACATCGATTTGGATACCTGTGAAAGGCGAGCGCAAGAGATGTCAGGACGTCGGGCCGGGAGCGCGTGTGCCGTTTACTGTGACCTTCTCCAAGCGGAGAGTGCCATGGCTGCAATTCAAGGGGCAATTCAGCTGTTGGGAGGAGCGGACATTCTGATCAATTGTGCCGGCTATGTCGGAACCACGAAAGTTCGTGGTTGGGCCGTTCCTTTTGAACAGCAGACGGCTGAAGCCTTCGAAGAAGCCATATTCGTCAACCTGACAGCAGCTTTCGTAATGGCTAAAGAGGCACGCTCAAGTCTGCAGCAATCCGGTCACGGTTCGATCATCTTGTTTTTGTCGACATATGCAATGGTTGGCCCGGACCCAAGTCTGTATGTTGGAACGGAAATGGCGAATCCGGTTGGGTATGGTGCTTCCAAGGGAGGTTTGCTGCAGCTTACGCGTTATCTGGCAACCACATTTGCTCCGACGATTCGCGTCAATGCCATTTCGCCGGGCGGCGTCTGGCGTGGCTATCCCGAAACATTTCACGAGCGATACAAGGCTCGAACGCCTTTGAAGCGAATGGCCGTTGAGGAAGACTTAAAGGGTGCGATCGCGTTTCTTGCGAGTGACCTGTCAGCTTACGTTACCGGTCACAATCTGGTGGTCGACGGCGGCTGGACTGCGTGGTGAATCATGTCTTTTGTGTTTGACACTCGAATATCTCCCACAAATTTGCCGAAATACAGTCCACTGCTTCAGCCGGTGGCTCTCGCGAAGGCCTATGCTCATTTGTTTTTGAGGCTTTCGCGACATTACATACCAAATCTGATTGCTCCAACTGTGCCGATGTCCGCAAATGCGAGGAGATTGCTCGCGACTTTTAAAAGTGACGGCATTATTCGCATCGACAATAAGTTCGCCGAATTGGCCGGACACATCGATGATTGTTACTTTGCGCGCCTGGAAGGCCGTATCCCGAACGATGGCTTTGACAACCGAGAGCTGTTCTTGATCGACTCAAACGTGCCGAAGTATCGTGAAGGGGGCACGGAGATAAGGGCTAACATTTCTTTCAAAGATCCAAAGTTGGCGCCGCTTTTCTTCGACTCCGATCTGACGGCAGTACTCTACAACTTTTATCGACGGCAGCCTTTCCTTCGAAATTATCCGGTTCTGCAAAAGATCGCCTATAAGGGGGACAAGGCATCTCTTGAAAATGGCCGATTTCATGTGGACCATTTGCACCAGGTAACGATCATGTTCCTGATATGCGATCTCACGGAGCGTGATACGCACATGCAATATGCCATCGCTTCACATAAGAAGCTGCGCATTCCCGGGAGCTACGGGACCGAAGATGTGGAAGCCAACTTCAGGATTTACGACCTCATCGGGAAAAAGGGGACCGTTTTTATGTTCGACGCCGGAGGTATTCATCGAGCGAAGTATATGCAAGGCACTGTTCGCAAAATGATGACGATCAATTTCACCACCGGCCATGACATTGTCGATATGCGTTACGACAAACTTGAGAATTGGCCCCATTTCAACGAATTTCCTACGCACATCCAGCGCTTGCTAGAGAAAGTCTCGATTCACAACTAATCCGATGGCTGTTGTTTTTGATCCAACTGTCGTCATCAATGGCCGCATGATTGGCTCCGGCCAGAAATGCTTCATCATTGCGGAAGCTGGCGTGAATCACAATGGCGACATGAAGCTCGCGAAGACGCTAATCGACGTTGCCGTCGATGCTGCTGTGGATGCGATTAAATTCCAGACATTCCACGCCGAATACGTCGCCGTTTTAGACGCGCCCAAGGCAGATTACCAGTTGCGGACTACAGATCAGCATGAATCGCAATTGGAAATGCTGCGGCGGCTGGAATTGGCTCCATCGCAACATCGAGAGCTATTCAACTATTGCAAGGATCAGGGCCTGCTGTTTCTTTCGACTCCGTTTGATGAAGGAAGCGTCGATCTCCTGGATGAAATCGGCGTTCCCGCTTTCAAGATCAGCTCTGGCGAGATCACGAATCTTCCGTTGCTGGAACACACCGCGCGAAAAGGAAAGCCGATCATCTTGTCTACAGGCATGTCGTCTCTGGATGAAGTCCGTGATGCGGTTGGCCTGATAGGACAGGCGGGGAATCATCAGTTGATATTGCTTCATTGTGTTTCGAATTACCCTGCCGATCCGGCAGACGCGAATCTCAAGGCGATGCAGACAATGTCGGAAGAATTTGGTCTGCCGGTCGGGTATTCGGATCATACTGCCGGCATCGAGGTTGCGATAGCGGCTGTAGCGCTCGGGGCTTGCTTGATCGAGAAGCACTTCACGAGGAACAGGGATCTTCCGGGTCCTGACCATCGTGCTTCGCTGGAGCCCGGCGAATTGTGTGCGCTGGTAAAGTCGATCCGCAATGTTGAGGTCGCTATAGGACACGGCCGCAAGCAACCGGTTCCGGCGGAGATCGGCACGGCGCGGGCTGCTCGCCGGAGTCTTGTTGCTGCGGCGGACATTCCATCCGGCACACAATTACGGTCAGAATTGATTGCCATTCGGAGACCTGGCACAGGTCTTGAACCCTCAGCGTTGCCTAAAGTGATCGGACGAACAGCTCGTGTTGATATTCCTGCCGGAGCGTTGATCCGTTTAGACATGCTTAGTTAAACAATGAAAATCTGGGTTACCGGAGCTTCCGGTTTTTTGGGTCGACGTCTTTCAACCGCTCTCATCGACGCAGGCCACGAAGTAACTGGTCTATCGCGCCGCAGGCCGGTGGCTGGATTTGCGAGTGTCCAGATCGATCTCTCATCAGATGCGGCCAAGGATGAAATCAGAAATTTGTGCCGAGACCA